>NZ_JAUBPE010000044.1:0-60049 GCF_036700565.1 Microcoleus pseudofavosus SVA1_A4 | reverse complement strand
TAGTCTTACCCGATGGTAATATCTGATTGCCTCTTCTATGATACATTATTGCGTTGACAATTAATCCACCCTGCCTAGCCCCCCTTAATAAGGGGGGGACAAGATTCCGCTCAAAGTCCCCCTTGTTAAGGGGGATTTAGGGGGATCGAGATATGTGCAACTTCACATTAAATTGGTATAACAAATTATCCTAGCCAGGATGGGTTCATTGCGGTACTGTCAAATTGGTTGCTAGTTTTATACAGTTCGTATTGCCCTTTTGCCGCCGCTGCGCGTGTGCGATTCATCATCGCGGCAACTTGTGCCCCATCCATCGGCTTAAACGTGCGAGCGGCCTCAAACGCTTGATCGAGGAGTTGCATGGTATCAATGCCAGTAATCACAACTGAAGTAGGCAGATTCATCGCATAGTGGAGACATTCGATCGGGGTGACAGTATTGCTTCTAAGCACGTAGGAGTCGCCCATAGATTTCATCCCCAACACACCGATTTGGTTCTTCACCAGCACCGGCAGAACTTGTTGCTCAAAACTTCTAAAATGAGCATCCATCACGTTCAGCGGCATCTGTACCGCGTCGAAACGGAAATTGTTTTGAGTGGCAACTTCCAGCATTCGCAGGTGAACCAAAGGATCTTTGTGTCCTGTAAACCCGATGTAGCGAATCTTGCCCGCCTTCTGCGCTTCCACCACAGCCTCCATTGCCCCACCGGGTGCAAAAATGCGATCGGGGTCTTCCATCCGAATAATTTCGTGATGCTGCATCAGGTCGATGCGATCGGTCTGCAAGGCTTTCAGCGATTCGTCAATCTGCATCATAGCAGCGCCTTTAGTGCGACCGTCGATCTTTGTCATCAGGAAGACCTTTTGCCGGTAGCCATCCTTGAGCGCTGCACCCATCCATCGGTGGCTGCGTCCGTTGTGATAATCCCAGGAGTTGTCCATGAAATTGATGCCGCGGTCGATCGCGCTGCGAATGAGCTTGATACTTTCTTGCTCCTCTCGAAGGCGTCCGATATGGTGTCCCCCTAAGCCAATTGCAGACACTCGCTCTCCGGTGCGTCCCAGCGTCCTGTAACTCATCTCGCCGCTTTGGGTCTGAGCTTCTTGGGCAACTTCACTTTCAGCGTATACTTGGGTCGGTTCATCTTGAGCTAACAAAGGTTTAAAAAACCCTTCCGAAGCTGCCATTCCTGCTGCAACCAAACCCGAAACAGAAGTTACCTTTAACAAATCGCGTCTGCTGATACCCATAAATGTCTCCTTTAAGAAATAACTAGGACTTACTCACAGTATTAGAGGAACAGATGCAAAAAACCTCTATCAAAGTAGGTCACAGAAATAATCCTAAAGAGCTAGAAGCAATCTTTTCTCTAGCCTTGGTCGGAGGTGCTTGAGTTATGGAACTGTCTAAAGGAACATTTGAGCGAGTTCTTGGGCATATTCTCAATGCTGAGTGCCGCTGAACTTTTTCCGTGATTCGGAATGATTTCTTGGCTGGGTTCAGGTAGTCCTAATCCGGCCGCAATTTGCTTTGCAGATTCGATCTCGATGTGCGCGAACCATCCCAGCCTGATTGTTGCTTACCGGACATAGGGGACGATTGATGGGCAAATCAGCCAAGTTTCCACTGCCAAAATAAAAGGCTTATTGACGGTGCAACATCTCAGTTTTTAGCGACTTGACTGACGTTTATGCCGCTGGCTTATATTCCGATAGATCACTTTCTAGTCAGCAAATAAATTGGTATTTTGAAGATACATACTGGCCGCAATGTCGGTTCGGATCATTTGCCGTTAATTACAGATTTGGTCATTTTAAGGCAGGATTCGATATTTTCTAACAAATTATTGATTAACTGTATCTGGTATTGCTGAATATTTGTCTGTAGTGGCTCTTTGCTGTCTTGAAAACAGATAACTTTTCCGGCGATTTCCTTGTAGTGTTGCAGCATGGAAAAAGTATCGGTGCTGAAGCGAGCGAGATAGTTTTTAGCAGCCTCGCTGCAAATTTGCGTTACTTGCTTGAGATAAGCTTCTGACGATTCAGGCGGCTTTTCATAGCCAGTTCTTTTATTCAAAATATAGCTAGCACCGCCGACTACTGCGGCTCCCACAGGCCCGCCCAACAGCCAACCTAAGCCGGTGGCGATCGCCACTGGAGTTACTTCGCCCTCGATCGACTTTTGAGCCGGAGGTGGCGGCGGTTCCGGTAAAACGATTTGGGGGGATGGGGGAAACGAGGTCAAAAGTGCGATCGGCTGTTCTTTATCAAAGAATTCGCAAGCTTTATTTACCCATTCTGCGATCGTTTGCTGCTGATTTAAGACCTCTCGCTGAAATTTTATCTTCCACGCATCAAAACTCCCTTCCTGGAGCGACAGCGCCATTTCCGATTGATACCGCTGCAAAAGTGTGGGCTGGTAAAGCCAAATCTCGAAGTCAGAAACGCTGGCTTGAAAGCCTTTTAATATCAGTTTTTCTGCTTTTTGTTTAATTTCAATTCTGTCTTTATGCTTTTGTTGAGCTGCGGCTATTTCTGCGGTGACAGTTTCAGATTTCGCTCGCAGAGATTGGCAAATTTTAATAGCTATGGCTTCAATTCTGGGCAACTTAACTGCTAGTTGTTCCTGTTGAGCTGCTACAATACTTTGCAAAGCCGATTCAAACGCGGCAATTCCTGTGGTTTGGGCGGCCGCCACATCTCCTTTCAGCCTCGCCCTCAAAGCCGGCAAAGCATCGACGCGGTAGATATTGCTGATATTGTTCGGCAAGTTGGAGCGAAAACTTTCGGCAACAAACAACAACCGATTGTAGACTTGTTTTTGTTCGTCTGGTTCGAGTAAATTAAGAAAATTGGCAACAAAGATGACTGTGTTGATGTTGCGATCGCTCAACCAATCTCTTAAGTTCTCCCGTTCGCCTAAAGTCATCAATTTGCGAGCGTCTAAAACCTGCACAACTAAATCAGCCGCGAGCAATTTATCCCGAACCAAATTATCCTGTTCTTGGCGATCGTTGGTTCCCGGCAAATCCAGCAATTCCACACCCGTTTTCAGGAATGGATGGGGACAGTAAACATTCACGGCTGCCACATCATCCCGCATTTGTCTGGCGTCGTCAAGGATGGCGTAGCGTTTCAACACATCAGTCCCCGGTTCGCTAACTTCTGTGCCGTCTTTGAGGGTGATTTTTGCGTGCAATTCCTCGCCGTAGTTGACATAAATGGCAGCACCTGTAGTGGGCACAAGGTCGATCGGCAAAGCACGATTTCCCAACAAAGCATTCAGCAAAGTTGACTTGCCGTAATTAAACGGGCCAAAGACAGCGATTTGAAAAGTTGGTTTGGCGAGATAGTCGCAGATTGAGGTTGTATCTCGGTAAAGTTGGGAGTTTTTGTCGAGTTCGAGAATACCGAGTGCTGACTTGAGATTGTCTGTCAGGTTTTGATAAGTTTCGGGTTGTTGCATATTGTTTTATCTAATTGTTTGATAATAAGAGGTTTGTAGTTAGTAGGGTGGGCAGTGAGCACCTACATTAATTAGGTTTTGCGTCTAGGATTGATATCGTTTCCGGTTGCATCGGAATTAATATTACCTGAAATCAGGACACGGCAGTGCCGTGTCCCTACAATTCATCTAGCGTAGGGAAACGGCACTGCCGTGTCCTCGCCGATCGTTCCGGCCCAGCCGGAATTGATATGAAGGATCGGGACACATTCATTTAGCCGATGCTAGGAAACCTTGATATAGCGATTCTATACTGTACGACTGAGCAGAAACATCAGCCTCCAATTTTTTCAAGCGCTCAGATTCAGCCTGACAATTAATCTCGCGAGATTCCTTTTGTTCGAGCAAATTATCTAATTCTGCTTTCCGAGAATTAATATCATCATTCATGCGATCGCCCACTTCCCGCCCGTAAACATCAAAACACTCTTTCACAGCATCGTGAATCGGCTGCCACTGCTCTTGTGCCACCTGCGGCAGATATTTCACTAACTCTTTTTTCGCCGCTTTCACCAACTGTTTGTGAGCTCCGTCTGCTTGCAAAACCCCAACACCCATCCCCAATAAAGCCAAGTACAGCGGCCCCAAAACAATCCCCGTAAAACTAGCAAAAATCGTACTGACGCTCAACACAGTAATTAAATTGAGCAGAATATTTTTCCAGTCAAAACCCGCTCCTGCCATTGCTACGCCCGCCAGGTTTCCGCTGGTTAACGAAAACAATCCCATCGCCCATTTTGCCCAAGCTGGCGAGTTATCTTCCTTCGAGTTGCTGACTGCTGCCGGTATCTTTTGCCCGGTCAGTTTTTCGGTGATTTTTTCAGTCACTTTCGTGTAAGATGCTCCGTAATTTGCCGCACTTTGCGATAGCTGCGAAAATGCTGAATTCATCTCTTGTTCGGCCGTGAGAGTCCAAGCTGCTAGTTTGTCGTTGATGTACTGCTCGAATGCTCGTCTGAGCGATGCTTCAAAGGCTTCTCGCTTGTCTTGGCTGAAGAAATCCAGAAATCTCAGCTCGGGTTGATACCGCAAGAAATCTGTTTCAAAGGTATTTTCTAAGTTGAGAACGTAGATGCGGAAAGAATCTGCGATCGCCCGCGATTTACTATCTCTAACTCCGATAATTTCCTGTTTAAATTCATCGCGGATTTGAGTCAACTTCTTAAATTCCGGCTCAACTGAATTAATCTTTTCCTTCAACTCGTTGACATCGCGATCGAGCAATGGTAAACGGCGCCCAACAGCTTCGCGGACGCGAGCAGAAATTTGACGCGCCAAAGTCCTCGCCGGACGCAGTTCGGAAATAGCCCTTTCCTGCGTCAAAAACGTATTCAGTGCCGCCATAAACTCGGGAAAACCAGTTCCTGCCAAATCCGCATCCGGGTTTTTCACTCGCAACCTGAGCGCCTTAATTGAAGTAATTGCAAACACTCGCTCGTCGTAAATATCGTGTCCTTCTGTTAAACAATATTCAGCCAAATTAACTTTAAAAACTCGCCGCAGTTTCTCTTCTGCTTCTGCCATTTCTTCAGTATCGTCCGGGTCAATCAAACTTTCCCGCACTTGATCCCAAGCATTGATCAGAAAGAAAATGCTCAATCCGCGATTTTTGATGTAATTTTCTAGATAGCGTCTTTCACCCATCGTGCAAGGCTGAGTTGCCCTGAGCACGAACAAAATAGCGTGGCAGTTGTTGATGTAACCTAGAGATAATTCGTTGCGGGCTTCTGTGTCGTTGAGTCCGGGACTGTCTACTATTTCTATGCCTTTTTCTAGCAAAGGCAAGGGATATTCTACTACGGCGCAGTCGATATCTGGAAATGCTGGTTTCTTTTCTTCTTCTAGGCGTTTTGCCTCAGCGGGGTCAATTGTATAGTTCTGTTTGAAACTTTTAAAATCTAGCTGTTTGGGGCTTTTGCCGTCATTGAAATAAACAGTTACTTTTTTTTCGGAACCGTAGCGCAAAATCGTCAGCAAAGCCGTACAGGGGTTGACATCGCTGGGCAGTAAGTTTTCCCCGATTAAGGCATTCAGAAAAGTGCTTTTGCCGCGTTTCATGTCGCCTAAAACAAGCAGCCTAAAGACTCCTTGGCGCAAGTTTTTGCTGGCGAGATTGATGTCGGCGTTTTCTGTTTCTAAACCGAGTTTTCCCGATGCTTCGCTTCCTTCTAGTTCGGATTGATTGATGGCTGTGGCGATGTTGCTGAGGCGATCGGCAATTTCTCGGCGGACGGTGGCTACTCGCTCTAAATCGTTGAGAAAATTGCTGGTTTCTACTTTAAGGTTCATGGTTTTTTATTGATAGTTTTCCGAGCGGTTTGTGCGAGAATAAGCTAAAAGCAACTTGATATCAAATCCGTGGCATCGGAATTCGTATTACCCACAGTCAGGACACGGCAGTGCCGTTTCCCTACAATTAATAGGCGTGATAGTTACATCTGTTTCGAGCTCTGATTGTTTGGGAGTAGGGAAACGGCATTGCCGTGTCCTCCGTTACTAAAAGTTTTGGGTGATTTTCTAGTTTTCTTCAACAAATATTTTGTAAGCAATCAAAGCAATCCCTCCAACTATCACCGCAGTTGCCAGCCAAGATGCGATGCGAACTGCAACGACAACAGCAATGACAATGCCTGTAAATTGAGCGGCTGCTATGATTTTTCGGCGCCATTGTTTGAGTTTGCCCTTAGTTTTGCTGTCTGGTTCTTCGTACTTGCTCGTTAGATGTTCGGGCACTGAGCGGTCGATTTCGGCTTCTAGTTCGCGGAGCCGAATTTCTTGTTCGCGCCTCCGCAGCTCTTGTTCTTTGTGCCGGAGTTCTCTTGCTTTTTTATCGGGAGAATTCATAACATTTACCCTGTTTGCCAGTTAAAAAGTGTGTTATTTATTGTCTGTGTTGCGGAGCGATAAGTTCTCTACAACTGTAACTCACATTTGCCGCCGTGTCGAGAGGTGTTAAGAAATTTCAAAAAGGGCGATTCCCTACGGGATAGCTACGCTTCACGACCTTTTAAGCCGATCGCCCTACGCCCTAGACTAGGCGGCGTTGCGAATCATCGATATCCTTCGGGGCCGATGGTAGTGCGATCGCAATCAGCGTCGGACAAATCAACCAAACGCGATCGAAATAAGTTGCACCCAGCTAATTGAGCTTTAGTTAACTTTGCTTTCTCCAAATTAGCTCGGCTCAAATCAGCATATCTCAAATCGGCATTGCTCAAATCTGCATTGTACAAATCCGCACCTTGTAAATTAGCTTTCTGCAAATTAGCACCTTGCAAATTAGCGTGGCGCAAATTAGCTCTTGATAAATTAGAACCTGACAAATTAGCTTCCGACAAATTGGCTTGATAAAGTTGAATATCGCCCAATTCAGCATCTTGCAACTCTGTTTTATAAAGATTGGCTTGAGTCAGATTTCCGTAGGGCAAATAAGCTCGCCTGAGAACGCTACCAGAAAGGTTTATTTCTGCCAAATCTGCTTGAAACAAGTTATCTCCACTTAAGTCAACTGCGTCAAAGTTTCGCTTGCCCTCAGAATACTGAGCGAGCAATTCCTCAGCGCTTAGCTTTTGCATTTTCATCCCTTTATGAGGACAGCTATTGCAGCCAATCCATAACGATAATTGATACTTATTTTTTTGCGTATTTATACTTAGGCATCTTCTTATGTTAAGCTTGTGTAACAACGATCGCACTTTTTCTAAGATTTTTTTTATATTTGTAAATTTCTGCCTTGCTCAACCAGTAAGCGGTCGGTAATGTCAAGATCGATAAACAAACCAAAGCCAATTCTCTACTGAAATATGCCAGAACTTCCTCTTTCCATTGCTGAGCACTACCACGAACAGACGAAATACGACCCTGAAACGATTGCTGCCAAAAGCAAACGGCTAGATTGGACAGAGCAACCTGTTCCGTTCAAAGAATATAAAATTGGAGCGTATTTTGACCTCAAGCCTTATCTAAAAGACCCCTCGGAGGATTCCGATGCGGCTCCAGATGCCGGTTGGTGGCACCGCTTGTCCAGCTTGTTGCTGTGCAGCTACGGGTTGACGGCGAAGGTGCAGACGGTAGACGACAGCTACCTGTATTTGCGATCCGCACCGTCTGCGGGCGGGCTCTACCCAGCAGAGGTTTATTTAATATCTCGCGGTACGCCGCATTTGCCGGCCGGACTTTACAACTATCAGTGCAGAACTCATTCACTTGTTCATTTTTGGGACAGCCAAATTTGGCCGGCGTTGCAAGCAGCTTGTTTTGGGTCGCCGGTGCTAGAAAATACCCAATTGGCGATCGCCGTTACCACTGTTTTTTTCCGTTCTTCTTGGCGTTACGAAGACCGAGCTTATCGGCGAATTTTCCTAGACACCGGTCATTTATTGAGCAATATCGAGTTAGCTTGCGCCATCAACGATTACCGACCTCACCTGATTGGAGGATTCGCCGACGAAGCGATCGATCAATTACTGTACATCGACTCGGAACAAGAAGGAGCGATCTGTTTAATTGGTTTAGCCGACTTGCTGGATATCGACCAAAACTTGCCAAAATTTAAAACAGCTTTCCCCGGAAACACCACAACAGATTACCCGCAAATTTCGGAAGGTCAACTTTTAGGATTCCTCCACAAAGCGACACAGTTAGAATCAGATCCCACCGGAGCTGATGGCTGGAAATTTGATGAAACTGAAGGGGAATTAGAGGATAAATACAACTTTCCATTTTGTACTAAAGTCTCGACTGTCACTCCTTCGATTCCTTGGGGGGTGAACCTGGAAACTTTAGAAAGCACTATGATCAAAAGGCGTTCTACCCGTGCTTATACAGGTGCTTCTTTGAGCTTGGGCGAACTGCTGGCCGTGCTCGATTTCACTTACCAGCCGCAGCACTATATCGACCAAGGATTAGACAGTTCTCCCGACTATTTCGATCTGAGTTTGATCGAGACTTTTATCGCTGTTTCGGGAGTGAATGGGTTAGAAGAAGGTTGTTACTATTACGCTCCGAAAGCTCAAGAATTGCGGCAAATTAGGTTTAAAAATTTCCGCAGGGAGCTGCATTTTTTGTGTTTGGGGCAAGACTTGGGCAGAGATGCGGGGGCGCTGTTGTTTCACACGGCGGATTTGAAGAGGGCGGTAGCAAAATATGGCGATCGAGTTTACCGATATTTGCACATGGATGCGGGTCATTTGGGCCAGCGGTTGAATTTAGCAGCTATTCAACTGCGTTTGGGTGTCAGCGGTATCGCGGGCTTTTTTGACGATCGGGTGAATGACGTTCTCGGTATTCCTGCGAGTGAAGCTGTGCTTTATATTACAACTCTGGGAAGACCTCGATCGTGAGCCAGAATGAGTCATCAGTCAGCATTAGTCAACGCAGAAAGTATCCTAACAAAACAAATTCTGCTCGCGAAGCCGCTGCCACGCTTTGCGAATATGTTGAGGCTTAAATAGTTCGCTCTTGCGAATGTTCCATTCGCGTACAAGTTCGATCGCTCTTTCGGAATCCTCTGCTGCTTCCCTATTTTCCTTAGCAACCCAGTGAACAGTTGCCAGCAGTTCCATTCCGTAAGGAGTTTCAAAACCGTTGATTAAGTTGCTAACACGCTCTAGTCGCTCAATAGCATCGGGGGCATTTTCTAAAAACTTCCGCGCCGCTATTTCACCGTCAGACAACACATAGATTTGTGCCTCTCTACTCCTGTCTCCATAACCTCGAATAAAATGCCCTTCCAGCTTCTGCAAAACATGATTGAGATTATTTGCATAAGGGCCGTACTTTTCTTTCACATACTGCAATTTTAGCGGTTCACCTGCTACCTGAAGAAAATAAGCTAGCTTTTGAATTTCCAGCATTGTCAACCGATAGCCAGGAATTCCGTACAGATGCAGCAAGCGAACAAACAAGGCACGAGCGCGAGTCATTTTTGGTTTTTCGGTAGCAACCTGCATCGTATCAGCTTCAGGATTACCCTGCGGTTCAAACAGCAGCACTTGCACGTTAGGCAGTTCCAAAAACGCCGATTCAATGAGAGGTTTTACCGTTTTCCAAGATAACCCGCCGTTCCCGCAACCCAGCGGAGGAACCGCAATGGAAGTGATGCCCAATTGCTTGATTTCTTGAATCAAAGCTGTTAGTCCAGATTTAATATCTTCAATTTTTGACTTGCCTTTCCAGTGGCGTTTTGTGGGAAAATTAATAATGTATCGGGGATTGAATAGATTGCCAGTAGATATTACAAACATTTGTCCTGGCTGCACTTCACCAGCGCGACAAGCCTTTTCATATTGGCGGAAATTTTCGGGATATGCCTGCTTGAACTGCAAGGCAATTCCTTTGCCCATAACTCCAACACAATTAACTGTGTTGACTAGGGCTTCGGCATTTACTTTTAACAGGTTGCCTTGCTGAATTTCAATCACTTTTATTTCCAAATCTTTCTTATCTTAATAATACCAATTATTGCGGACTATGACTGATGGCTTGTGTGTAAAATTTTGTAAAATATTCTCTACCTGTGTTTTTATTGTATCGCTCATAACTCCGATTTCTGTTATTAGCTGCCAAGGGAAAAAGTAGCGAACCAAAAACTCGGCTTGACGCCTGCGTTTTCTGTCATTATCTTCGTTTGTGTCATTCCAGTAAAGCGATTCCATGACATCCCAATCGATCGCACCTAGATAGTTGAGGTCGTCAAAAAAATCGGTAAATGTCATGACTGCATGACCGTCAGTAAAAACAAAAGATAAATCTTCAGCCTCGATATTCTCTATACTAGAAACCAGGTGAATAACTGCTGCCTGACCTTGAGTGTAGTTTTCTACATTGCCACGACTAATAGTATATAGCATCGGAGAGCGCGGAGCAAAATAAAATGGAACATAATCATGCAATACTCCACCTTCACCGCACGGAACATAAGTTGTAGCGCGACGATATTGGATATTTTCGTAGGCGATATTAGTGTAGTTAGTTTGTGTCTCAAACATAACATTGTAAGCGAACAATCCACCTTGAGAAATAATAGATTCTAGATTGTCAATGTGGGTGATGTGGTAAATAGGTATTGGCACTGCTGTTATCTGTTGGCTTTTTCAGGTTTAAGACACAATTATAATACCTGCTTACTTACTCAAAGATAAACAATTTTTTACCCTTGTTATTTGCCAATGCAAAACTTGCTAAATATTCTGTCCAGCACTGATTCTGTCACTTCTTCTCCCGTAACTTCACCCAATGCTTGAATTGCGCCGCGCAAATCTATTGTCCAGAAATCAAAAGGCAATTTGTTGCTAATAGTATCCGTGCACTGTTCCAGAGAAATTTTCGCTCTGGTTAAGGCTGCTGCTTGCCGCTGGTTGATTGCTAAGTCTGAGTTTGCTGCTTGCAAATTTCCGCCGCTGACGGCATCTAAGATTGCTGTTTCTAAGTCTTCTATGCCTCGATCGAGGGCGGCGGCTGCGGTAACTATGGGATGAATTTCAGGGGGAAAAGGTAATTCGGGAATTGTTTTTACTAGGTCGATTTTGTTGATAATTATAATTAGCTGGCGGTGCTTTACTTGTTCGTAAATTTCCGAATCTTCCTCTGTCCAACCCGCTTCCGCGTCAATTGTCAACAACACTAAATCGGCTTGTTTTGCTGCTGCGCGCGATCGCTCAACGCCGATTTTTTCTACCTTGTCCTCCGTCTCCCGAATCCCCGCAGTATCCAGCACCTGCACGGGAATTCCTCCGACAACTAACTGCGATTCTACCACATCCCGCGTCGTACCGGGCAAATCTGTGACGATCGCCCGATCGCTCTTACTCCACGCATTCAACAAACTCGACTTTCCCACATTCGGCCGCCCGACAATCGCCACTTTCAAACCCGTTCTCAACAATTCACCGCGATCTGCCGAGAGCAAAATTGTTGACAATTCCGCCAAAATATGATTTATTTGCAAAGAAGTTTTAGCTTCATCTAAAGGCGGCAAATCTTCCTCAAAATCAATTCTCGCCTCAATTTCTGCCAGCACATCCAAACAAGTTGCTCTCAGTTGGCGAATTGGCTGCGCTAATTTTCCCTGCAAAAGGGCCAAAGCACTTTGTGCAGCAGCCGGCGATTTTGCTCCCACCAAATCTGCAATACTTTCAGCTTGAGTTAAATCGAGCCTCCCGTTCAAAAAAGCCCGCAGCGAAAACTCTCCCGGCCCGGCCAATCTCGCCCCGTTTTCCAAACACAACTGCAAGACTTGCTGCACGGCCATAATGCCGCCGTGACAGTGAAATTCCACGACATCTTCGCGAGTGAAAGAACGCGGCGCTTTCATGATTAGCAGCAAAGCTTCATCGACTAATTCTTCAGTTTTGGGGCGGCGGATGTGACCGTAAAGAATGCGGTGAGACTCCCAGATTTGCCCTCCTGGGGCGCGAAACAGAGTTTTGGCAATTTTTAAGGCTGCGGAACCGGAAAGTCGCACAATGCCGACGCTGCCTTGTTGGGGAACTATGGCCGTGGCGATCGCTGCGATCGTTCCTCCTTTTGTTAGTGATTCAGACATTTTTATTGTTTACAGATTCCAAATTTATCTTAATGTTTGTTTTGGGCGATCGGGCAATTGCTGCTCTGTCTTCGAGGATATAAATCTCTGATTGGTTCTTCAAAAAATTAAAATAGCCGCCATTTTGTGCAAGCTGCACCAGTTCCTAAGTCAAAGAGTAGGGGAGAGTTGGTAATATTTTTCCTAGGCTCGTTAATTGCTCGTCGGCGGCGAGAGGTAAGATAACTTTAATTAGGGATTTAACCAGTTGTACGTTCATTTGACTGACCTCCGGCGTGGTTGTTAAATTATACATATTTCATTGACAGAATAAACAATTTCAGCGAATTTTTTGTAAGATATTAGAAGAGCGCAGCCGCGCTTGACTTACATAGGCAATCCGATCGCCCGTTTGCTCAGTCAGTGGATTTTAGATTTTAGATTTTAGATTTACTCCACAGATGAATCGGGGAGCTTCAACTCGGGTCTAAAATTTTGGGCGTCTCACGACTCCTGTCGGAAAGCAAATATTCGTTTTTGGGCGGGAGTCACGGCCCGATCGAACTTAAATTACTCAGCCAAATGTTTGGGCTATCGTGATTTCATGCGATAATGGAACATTAACAGGGTAGAGGGTTCTCGCATGATTGGTCAACTTCTCGACAGACGTTACCGCATCATTAAAGTCACAGACTCAAGTGAGGTGGGAAAAACTTATCTAGCAGCAGATACTCACCGTCCCGGGTATCCGCAATGCACTGTTAGAGAAATGCTGCTCCCCGGCACAAGTTCGCAAACTCCAGAATTAGTCAAAGTTATATTTCAAAGAAACGCAGAAATAATTGAAAAATTGGGAAAACACGACAAAATCCCCGAATTATTGGCATATTTTGAGGAAAATCAAAGTTTATACTTAATTGAAGAATTTATTGCCGGATCGCCTTTAAGTCAAGAACTAATACCCGGTGAACCTTGGTCTGAAGACAAAGTAATTGGTCTGCTATCAGAAATATTAGAAATTTTGGTGTTCATACACTATAAGGGTTTCATTCACCGCAGAATTCAACCAGACAGAGCGATCCGGCGCGAGTCAGACGGCAAATTTGTGTTGGTTGACTTTAGCTTAGACAAAGAAATTAACCCGGAACTCGCTAACTGTCATTTGTTGGCGCAAACCTCCCCGAACTCTCTTAAACGGCATGAGGCAAAAAAACAGGATTTGGGGGATGAGTCATTATACGTGCCGATCGAGCAATCGATCGGCAACCCCCGCTACAATAGCGACATCTACGCTCTAGGTACGATCGCCCAGCTTGCCGTGACGGGACTCTCACCCAACGAACTGAGTGCCTTAAAAAACAACAAAAGCGAAATTCCCTGGCGAAACCGGGCAACTTGTTCGCCTGTCCTAGCAGATATTATCGATCGAATGGTGCACCCCGACTGCGAGGAACGCTATCAGGAGGCCGCCGAAGTTTTGGCAGACCTCAAACAAATCGCCGTAAAATGGGAGGTTGAGCCGCCGCCAGCCACAATCATCACGGACGCTATGAGTAAACCGCCGAGACACCGCCAAACTAGACTGCTGCTGATGGCTGCAACAGCCTCCGCTTTAATCTTGACAGCACTCATAATTTACTTGTGGCAGAGTCAAAGTCCGGCGAGGGCAAAAGAATTGTTAGCCCGCGGCGTTGCAAAGGCGCAACAAGGGGACAAAACAGGGGCGATCGCCGATTATACAAGCGCGATCGCCATGAATCCCAGCGATGCGGAAACTTACTACAAGCGAGCCAATACTCGCTACGACATGGGCGCCACCGAGCAAGCAATACAGGATTACACGCAAGCAATTAAAGTCAATCCCAGCCACACCAAAGCCATCTACAATCGAGGTCTGGCCCGCCGCGACACCGGCGACAAGCCCGGGGCCGTGGAAGATTTCACCCAAGTAGTGCGGCTCAATCCCAGCGACGGTGAGGCATACTATCAGCGGGGTTTAGCCTACTACGATTTGGCCGACTACCGCACGGCAATTTCTGACTACACTCAAGCAATTCGGCTCAATCCCAACGATGCTACCGCTTACAGCAATCGGGGTTTAGCTCGATCGGCCGCGGGCGACAAAACAGGAGCAATGGCAGATTTTACCCAAGCAATTCAAATTAGCCCCAAACAAGCTGGCGTTTACTACAGTCGCGGTCGATCGAGATTTAATCTGGCAGATTATCAAGGAGCGATGGAAGATTACAGTAAGGCGATCGAATTGGAACCAGAGCTAGCTGATGCTTATACCAATCGGTGCAGCGCTTACTTAAATTTGGCAACCTACGACAAAGCGATTGCAGATTGCACCCGAGCAATTGGCCTCGATCCCAAAGATGAAGCAGCTTATAACAACCGCTGCATTGCTTATCTGAATTTAAAACAATTTCAAAAAGCCAGCGAAGATTGCAGTTTGACGATCGGACTCAACGGCAACAATCCCAAAGCATACAGCAATCGAGGATTAGCTCGATCGGCTTCGGGAGACAATCCGGGTGCTGTGGAAGATTTTACTCAAGCAATTCGGCTCAATCCCAGCGATGCAGTAGCTTACAGCAATCGCGGTACTATTTACTCAGAACTAAAAAATTACCCTTTAGCGGTTGAGGATTTTGCTCAGTCGCTGCGGCTCAACCCCAACAATGCTAGCGCTTTTTACAGCCGAGGCCTCGTCCGCCGCCAACTCAAAGACCGTACCGGGGCGATCGAGGATTTTCAGAAAGCTGCAACGCTGTTTCTAGAACAAGGAAGAGCCGACGGTTTCCAAAACGCACAAGCACAAATCAACGACCCTAAATAAACTCTTAGTTATCAGCCATCAGCCATCAGTCATCAGTCATCAGGAAGAATGAAGAATGAAGAATGAAGAACGAAGAAGGAAGAAGGCAAAATTACCAACTCCTAATTCCCAATTACCAATTCCCAATTACCAATCACCAATTCCCAATTCCCAACTCCCAACTCCCCGTTACCAATTCCCAATTATCGATATGAACATGGTTGGTCAACTTTTAGACAGGCGTTATCGCGTAGTGCAAATTCTCAGTTCGGGAGCTTTCGGACAAACTTATTTAGCTGTCGATACTCGCCGCCCGGGCCACCCTCAATGTGTAGTCAAACAACTTCGCCCTCCTAGCAACACTTCCACAGTTCTCAAAACAGCTTACCGCTTATTTAAACAAGAAGCAGAAATATTAGAAAAGCTGGGAAAACACGAGCAAATTCCATTTTTACTCGCTTATTTTGAAGAAGGAAATCAATTCTATCTCGTCGAAGAGTTTGTGCCGGGACACGCCCTAAATAGGGAAATTGTGGCAGGTCAACCTTGGCGGGAAGAACGAGTGATCGATCTATTGGAAGAAGTGTTGCAACTTCTCGCTTTCGTACACTCTCAGGGAGTGATTCACCGCGATGTTAATCCCTCCAACTTAATCCGCCGCAAACCAGACGGCAAATTAGTTTTAATTGACTTCGGCTCGGTTAAAGAAGTTGCAAGTCACGTCAGCGACTACGATACAGAATTTCCGCGCACCATTGCTACTGGAACTCCGGCTTATATGCCGATCGAACAATTTCAAGGCAACCCGCAATTTAGCAGCGACCTCTATGCAGTCGGGATGATGGCCGTCCAAGCTATCACGGGTTTGCCCGGTACGGATTTGCCAAAATTGCAAGATCCGAGTCCTTCTCATACGGGGGAGATTGTTTGGCGAAACCGAGTTCAATGTTCTCAGGTACTGGCAAATATAATTGACAAAATGGTCTGTCATCAATTTGGCAAACGCTATCACTCTGCTGAGGAAGTTTTGGCAGCTCTCAGCAAGTTGAGACACCGCCAAGAGCCGGGGAATACGGCTCAAAAGAAAAATATTTCTCCGAGCTTAGTGTCTTTTGATAGTTTTTCGTCACGTTTGGGAACTCGGTTTTGGTGGCTGATTTTGGCTGGCTTCGGGGCGGCGATAGCTCTGGTATTTCTATTTAGTTATTGGAGCCGCCCGAATCCGATTAAAGCTAAGGAATATTACGAACAGGGAGTGGAAAAGTCTCGCAATCAAGATGCGGAGGCAGCTTTGCAGGCTTTTAATAAGTCAATTCAATTAAATCCTAACAATGCTGAGAGTTTTTATCAGCGGGGTAATGCTAATTACGATTTAAAAAAGTATCAAGAAGCAATTGCCGATTATTCTCAGACGATTGCTCTCAATCCTAAATATTTTCAGGCTTATTTTAACCGGGGCCTAGCCCGTCACGATTTTAACGACAAGCGCGGGGCGATTGAGGATTACACTCAGGTGTTGAATCTCCAGCCCAACGATGCTGATACATATTATGAAAGGGGAGTTGCTTATTTAGAACTGCAAGATTACAAGACGGCTATTCAGGATTTTAACGCAGTAATTCGGTTGCAGCCGAACTTTATTAAAGGTTATCATTCGCGGGGGTTGGCTCGCGCTGCGAGCGCAGATTTGCAGGGGGCGATTGGAGATTATACTGAAGCAATTAAACTCGATGCTAAGAATGTTGATGCTTTCTACAGTCGGGGGAGAGCTCGCTTTCACCTAGGAGATTATCAGGGAGCTTTGGCGGATTATTCTCAGGTAATTGCGATCGATCCCAAGAGTGGAGATGCTTACGCTAATCGTTGCAGTACGCAGTTGAATTTGGGAGCGTATCAAGCGGCGATTGACGATTGCACTCAGGCAATTTCTCTGAGCGATGAGGATGGGGTTCCTTACAACAATCGCTGCATTGCTTATTTAAATTTGAAGGATTATCCGAAAGCAATTGCCGATTGCACTCAAGCGGTGACAGTAAATCCGAATGATTATAATGCTTTGAGCAATCGTGGTTTAGCTCGCAGCGGAGGGGGAGATGCACAGGGGGCGATCGCCGATTTTACCGCAGCCATCGGGTTCAATCCCAACGATGCTGAAGCTTACGCAAATCGGGCTAAGGTTTACCAGCAGTTAAATAATTATAACAGTGCGATCGCCGATTACGTGCAAGCCATTAGGATCAATCCGAATTATGCCGCGGCTTACTACGGTAGAGGATCAGTTCGCCGCTTATTGGGAGACAAAGCAGGAGCGATTAGCGATTATGAAAAAGCAGGCAAAATCTTCCTGGATCAAGGACTTACTGGCGGTTACAAAGATTCACAATTTGAAATTGAAAAACTCAAGTAGTCAGTTGTTAGTTGTTAGTTGTTAGTTGTTAGTTGTTAGTCATCAGTCAACAGTCAACAGTTAACAGTCAACAGTTAACAGTCAACAATGCCCCATGCCCAATTCCCTTTAAGAATTTTGAATTCGTTTAACCAATTCATAAAACGGTTCCCAATTATCCTCAATAGCTATGGGTTCCCAAACAGCCTCAATCGTCGGTCTCAAAAGCGATTGTTCGGGATTGTGCCTGTGCAACCTATCCGCCATTTTATCCAGATCGTCCGCCGACAAACTTTGCAAAACGTGACAATAAAACTGCCGCCAATGTGCTATCAACTCCGTCGGTTCCGCCTCACTAAAAATTTGACTGGCATCATCTCGCCAAGTGCGATCGAACTGTCTTCGCAATTCAAAAAAGAAATCGTGATAGCCTACTTGAGACTCCGCCAGCAATTTAATTGTCAGTTGCAACAACTCATCAGCATCTGCTTCTGGCAATTCCTCAAATCCCAATCTATTAAGCATCAACTGCCGGTAAGCTGCATTATAATAATCGCCAAACTTTGCCAAAGCAGCATCCATATCAGCTTGAGCGATCGCGGCTGCTAGCGGTTGCTGGAGCTTCTCTAAATTCCCCTTGCAAATAAACGGTTGATTCCCGTAACAATAAAGACCGTAATGGTCGAAATAAGCTGCTGTAAATTCCGGCTTGTAAGTTGGGATAAAAGCGAAAGGCCCGTAATCAAAACTTTCTCCAGTAATCGACATATTATCAGTATTCAGCACTGCGTGGCAAAATCCTGCTGCCATCCACTGAGCGACTAATTCAGCTACTCGCTTGACTAAATCCGCATAAAATAGCGCATACTTCTCAGCCGGCGAAACAGCCGCATTGCTTGCTGCTAAATGCAGTTCAGGATAGTAATATTCAATAACAAAATCTAAAAGTTTTTTAGTTAAATCTGGGCGGCGGATATAGTTTAGTCTTTCAAAAGTGCCAAACCGGATGTGAGAATGGCTAAAACGCACCATTACGGACGATCGCGTCGGAGAGGGTTCGTCGCCCCGCCACAAAGCATCCCCAGTTTCAACTAAACTAAAACAGCGAGATGTCCGAACTCCCAATCGGTGCAAAGCTTCGGCGGCCAAAACTTCGCGAACTCCCCCTTTGAGAGTAAGTCTACCATCAGCGCTTCGCGAGTAGGGAGTGCGGCCGGAACCTTTAGTGCCGAAGTCGTAAAGTCTGCCGTCAGTGCCGCGAACTTGACCGTACAAAAAGCCTCTACCGTCGCCTAAATTCGGGTTGTATTCGTTGAATTGATAGCCGTGGTAGCGCAGTGCGAGAAAGGGACGGACACAGTGAAATTCGCCGAATGCTTCGATGAAATGTTGGTCGGTTACTTGGGCGGGGTCTAAACCCAATATCGGCAATAATTGGTCGTTGCGAAACCGGAGAATGTGCTGCGGAAAATCGGCCGCCGGGACTTCATCAAAATAGTCGCCGCCGAGGGATTCTAGGGCGGGTTCGTAGTTTAGGGAAAGCAAGGGATTTGACATTTTTTTATTTTATCTTGAAATTGGCGAAATTTGCAATTCATTGTAGGGTGCGTCAGTTGTAAAAATTTTGAACGATAGACAGAGAATCTTCGGCTGACGCACCCTACAGACTCACTACTCGTGACCAATATGTGCCGGAATATCTGGGATGTCATTGCCTCCCCAATCTTCAGGATAAATGCTTTCGGCAACAAATCGATGGAAGCTAGAATATTGCCAATCTTTGGGGGACTGGCATAAACCATGTTTGACTGGATTGTAATGAATATAATTGCAATGATTAGCATAGTCTGTTTCATCTCTAATTAAATGTTCCCAAAATCTTCGCTGCCAAAGATTTCTTTCTTTCCGTTTTTGTCTGGATTCGCTAATTTCGGCGTGTATTCCTAATTTGTCAGCGCATTCATGTGTGACAAAACTTTTAATGAATCGCCAACGAGTTGCATAATTGTTATCACCCTCTGGTAGCGTCCAAATACAATGTATGTGATTTGGCAATAAAACAATTGCCTCAATTGAAAAAGGGTAAAGTTGCTGGACTCGGAGTAGGGACTTTCGTAAAGATTCCCGAGCAATATCGCTGCACAGCCAAGGAATTCTTTGATAAGTGAGTTGGCTAAAAAAGTAGGTTGCTCCGGGTATGGTGGCTCTCCGGTAGTTCGACATAATATTCAGTTAGTAGTCGTTAGTTATTGTCGGGTGCGTCAGGACTGAATCTTTTCTCACATTGCTAATTTTTTCGCCTGACGCACCCTACGGTTAGTTATTGTCGGGTGCGTCAGGACTGAATGTTTTGACGACAGACAGATAATTTTCGGCTGACGCACCCTACAGTTGCTACAGTTGCTGTGCCTTGTATTTAAACTGGAACGAGAGTCGGTTCCAAACTTGCCACTAATTTGAGATTGTACTCATCTTCAAAAGACGGCTTTTTATAATCCAAACTCCACAGTTCCAGGGCGCAATCGTCCCCGGAATTGAGCGGTTGCAGACGCAAGTGAAACTCTCGAACTTCCGGGCGGTGTTCGCATTTGAAATCAGAGATTGCGCCAATCTGCCGCCTGTCCAAAGCCACAGCCAACCGCAGAAAAGGATGCAATTTACTAACTACTTCCCGGTATTTTTTAGTGAGAACTATAAAATTTTCGTGCTTCTTTTTCGGAGGGTTTTTTCGGTGATAGCGAGCCAAGTTGGCAATTACTTCAATCTCTGTTTCAGTGTATCCCAATAACTCACCATTGCGAATTAAATAGTAAGAATGCTTGTGGTGCGCCGAATGGCTGACGTACAAACCGCAGTTGTGCAGAATCGCGGCCGCCCACAGCAAATCTCGTTCTTCGGTTCCCCAATTGTGCAGAATTCCTTGAGTTTGGTCGAATAAATTGAGCGCAAATGCTGCGGTTCTTTCGCTTTGTTCTAAATTGACTTGATATTTGTCAGCCATGTGGTGAATGCTGCGCTGGCGGATTGAACCTTGATAGCGCAAGCGGTTTTCAATCAAACCGCGACTCAGCATCCAGTCAACAATTACGCCTTCTCGTAAAGAGCGATCGCAAACAGTCAGCGATTCCATTCCTAATAGTGTCATCGCTTCTTGCAAAATCAAAGCGCCGGCCAGAATAATTTCCGCCCGCTTGTCCGACATTCCCGGAATTGCCAGCCTTTCCGAGTAAGAAAGTTTGCGAAAGCGATTGACTAAATCGCGCAAATCTTTTAAACTTAACTGATATCCGGCTAGGGGATTCGGCACTGTTCCCAACTTTTCGCGAGCGTTAATTGCAGCCAGAGTTTCGATGGTTCCAGCAGTGCCGATCAAGCGCAGAGGTTCGCCAGCCTTGAATTGAGAGCGCAATTCGTCGATCGGTCTTTCCAGCGAAATCCGAATATAAGCTTGCAAATAAGCAAACTCCTCCTTGCTAATCGGGTCTGTTTTGACAAATTCTCCTGTTAAGCGAACAGCGCCAATTTTGGTACTGGTGAGACAGCGAGGCTCAGAACTGTCTCCTAAAATCAACTCAGTAGAACCGCCCCCAATATCAATAATCACCTGCGACTCATTGTTAAACTCCATACCCGAAAGAACGCCGAGATAAATTCTCCGCGCTTCTTCCTGACCGGAAATTAAGCTAACATTAAGGTCTAATTCGTCAGCAACTTGCTGGAGAAAATCCCGCCCGTTAGGGGCTTCCCGAACCGCACTCGTAGCAACAGCGATAATTTGTTCAGCATTGAAAGTTTTAGCAATATCTTGAAAACGGCGCAGAGTGGCCATCGCCCTTTCCATCACTTCTGACTTCAAGCAACCTGTCTTAGCCTCGCAATCGCCCAACCGAACCGTATCTTTTTCTCTAGCAATAATCGTAAACGCGGGCAATTTCGGATCGATCCGCGCCACCACCACGTGAAACGAGTTAGTACCCATATCAATAGCAGCAATAATGCGATTTGACTCCGCAGAAGCAAGTGAATTAACCATAGGAGTGTATCGGGGTTGACAGATATTTTTAATTATTCCATGAATTTACTGAGCCATCGGCTTAAAATATTAAAAATCTCCAATCTAAAATTAAAATGCTTACCGAGTCCGATCGCCAACCCGAATCCACATTGCTAACCGTCTTAAAGCTTTTGAGATGGGACAAACCAGCAGGAAGGCTCATTTTAATGATTCCAGCCCTCTGGGCCGTTTTTTTAGCAGCAGACGGGAGGCCGCCCGCAGCATTGGTGGGCGTGATAGTGTTGGGCACCTTAGCCACGAGTGCGGCTGGATGCGTCATCAATGACTTGTGGGATCGCGATATCGATCCCGAAGTAGAAAGAACGCGATCGCGCCCGCTAGCATCCCGCGCCCTCACCGTGCAAACTGGAATAGGAGTTGCATTAATTTCCTTTGCTTGCGCGGCGATTCTCGCATTTTATCTCAATCCGTTAAGTTTTTGGCTGTGCGTGGCCGCCGTACCCGTGATTATCGCCTACCCGCTAGCAAAAAGATTCTTTCCTGTACCGCAATTAGTGTTATCAATTGCGTGGGGTTTTGCAGTTTTAATTAGTTGGAGCGCCGCGGTTGGGAAACTAGAATTAGCGACTTGGCTGCTGTGGGGTGCAGTCGTGCTGTGGACGATGGGATTTGATACAGTTTATGCGATGAGCGATCGCGAAGACGATTTGCGTTTGGGGGTGAACTCCAGCGCTATTTTTTTTGGGAATTATGCAGCTAATGCTGTGGGTTTTTTCTTTGTTGGTACTGTCGGTTTGTTAGCAGCAATGGGAATTAATCTGCACTTGCACATTGGTTTTTGGCTGGCAATTTGTGCGGCGGCAATTTTGTGGTTGTTGCAGTACAGTCAACTGCAAAAAGCGGATATTCCTAGGCGGGTTTATGGTCAAATCTTTAGCCAAAATGTTTGGGTGGGCTTTGTAATATTGGCGGGGATGATTGTTGGGGAGATTTTTTAGACTCCGCCTAGGTGGGTGGAGGATGATTTCTTCGCACCCGAAAATTTTGTCCTCTACTAATTTGATTGCTTTTTCTAGATTATTCTACTTTGGCTAAAGGCGATTAGTAGTTGGTGTCTAGGCAGTTAGTGTAATAATTATATCAGTAGATCAAACTGTTAATGTCAGCGAATGAGGTATAATTATGAGCCTGCTTTCACATTTTACTGGAAAAATCAAAGATAAGCCAGTAAAATCTGTGAAGCAGTGGCAAATTTTAGCAATCTCACTGCTACTAACTGGCATCTTGAACGGTTTAGCGCGAGAAACACCCGAACATTTTTCAGCAGCATCTCCTGCTATTTCCGAATCAGTTAATCAGCAAGTTTCAGAAATTGCAAATCTTGTCACTGTCAGAATTTTATCTGATTCTGCGTCCGGTTCTGGCGTAATTATTCAGCGTCAAGGACAAACTTATACTGTTTTGACTAACAATCATGTGGTAGCTGATAATAAAGACAAAACTTATCAAGTATTGACAGCCGACGGACGGACGCATATTGCTAAATGGCTACGCTCGTCTCAGTTTGGTAAAGTAGATTTAGCTTTAGTGCAGTTTACCACTTCTCAATCCTATCGAGTTGCGGAAATCGGAAACTCAAATAAGCTATCGGTAGGAGATGCGGTTTATGCTGGGGGTTTTCCAAATTGGCATTGGATTAATTCAGAGTCTATAGAGAAGACTCGGAATTGGGGGCTAAAAGCTTTTAAGTTAACGAGTGGGAAAGTGGGAATGTTGCCGGCTCAATCCCTTGAGAGTGGATACCAACTTGGTTACACTAATGATATTGCCGAGGGCATGAGTGGCGGGCCTGTATTGGATATTTCGGGTAAGTTGGTGGGGATTAATGGTAAATCGAAATATCCTTTGGGGGGAATTGATGTGTTTAAGTTGGCGGATGGGAGTGTGCCTTCTCAGGCTGTTTTTCGGCAGATGGAAGCTTTGAGTTGGGCGATTCCGATTGATACTTTTCAGGAGTTGGCCAGTCATCTGAAGGCATGGTTATTCTCAGTTTGTCGCTACTGTTCGGATAGTTTTTTTACTCGGTTGACAGCATATTGCTCATCACTTGTCTTTCCTTGTTGTTTATACAAATCAGCGGCTTTTTGGTAATCTTCGATTGCACTCTGTTTGTCGTCAAGAGTAGATTTGAGATTACCCCGATTGTTGTAGGCATCAGCATAGTTGGGATTAAGTTGAATAGCCCGATCGTAATCTGCGATCGCATCTTCTTTTTTCCCTAGGGCATACTTGAGTAAACTCCGATTGCTGTAGGCCATAGCATTGTTAGGATCAAGCTGAATAGCCATATCGTAATCTGCGAGCGATTTTGTAGTCATTACCTTATATTGCAGTTATTGAATTTTAATGAAGCTGCTTCCCCGACGGTTTAGAGAAGTACGCCGAATCCGATCCGAGTGTTTGATAATTATCAATAATATTATCACAACAAAATAATTATTGGCAAAACTATTGGCGGACATTACTACATAATCAGCTCATTGGGTAAAGGTGGATTTGGCGAAACCTACTTAGCACAGGACGAATATCTACCCGACAAGCCCCAATGTGTGGTCAAAAGATTCAAGCCCCAGTCCAATGATCCCTTCTTGCTGCAAGAAGCCAAACGCCTGTTTTAAAGCGAACCTTAACACCTGTACAAGTTAGGTGGCCACGATCGCATTCCGCAGCTATTCGCCCACTTCGATGAAAATCAAGAATTCTATCTCGTCCACAATAGATTTTGCAGCGCTATCTGGAATTATAGCGATCGCCCTTTCTAATAATTCAGAAAGGCTCTCGCCCATAATTCGTCAAAAGAGCGATCGCCCTTATTACATCCGCGTTAATCTGCGTCCATCTGCGGTAAAAAAAGAGCGAGATCCCTTTCTCAGCCAAATGCAGAAAGGATCTCGCTCATGATTGATCAAAAGAGCGAGATCCCTTATTGTTGCATTCAACTAACAAAAAATTGTCATTTCAGTCAATTGTTGCTAAAATAATTACAAAAAACTATTCTGATTAGCCAATGAGCGACATCTCTATCAGCTTGCCAGATGACTTACTCACATACGTCAATCAAAAAGCGCCCAACCCCAGTGCTTTGATAGAATCTCTCTTAAAACAATGGCGAAAACAACAAGAAAACCAAGCTTTAGCAGAAGCTTGCAAGCTAATTGACGAATTAGATTTAGGATGGGATGACGAATGGCAAGCTCAAGCGATTACCGACTGGGAAGCATCTGGATAGCTAGATTCGATCCGTCAGTAGGCACAGAAATACGCAAAACGCGGCCTGCCTTAGTCATTTCTGGTACGCTGTTCAACGAGCGGCGCAGCAAAGTTACTGTTTTGCCATTTACCTCAGCTCGTCCTCACGATCCTCGGATTTCTGCTGCTGCGATCTTAGTACCCGCATCCCCACAAAATGGTTTAGATGCAGATAGTTTGCTAGTCTGTGTCGATCCCATGACTTTCGACAAAACGAGATTAGTACAACAAGTCGGCCAATTGGAATCCGAGCTATTTTCCCAAATTCAAGAGATTTTGCAGCGCTATCTGGAATTATAGCGAGATCGCTTTCTAATAATTCAGAAAGGCGATCGCCCATAATTTATCAAAAGAGCGATCGCCCTTATTACATCCGCGTTAATCTGCGTCCATCTGCGGTAAAAAAAGAGCGATCGCCCTTTCTCAGACAGACTCAAAAAGGCGATCGCTATTTGGAATGAATTCGCGATGGCTTTTTTGCGGTTCATTGAAAGAGCGATCGCTTCTACTTGTAGCATGGAATAACCGCTTGCATCTGGCAATTTCCATGACCAACCCCATCCAGCAAGAAGCCCGCCAAATTCTTGATAATCTTGCCTTTACCCCCTTCGATCGGTGCCATCCCCTCAGCCACGACTTCGACACAATTCCTGCTAGAGTTGGTTTGTACGCCTTTCGACATCGCATTCAAGGATTACTCTACATCGGCAAAGCCAAGAACCTCCGCGATCGACTGCGAGGTGGTCACAAAGCCTTCCTCTGGGGCTGGCTCGATCGCTACGATCCAGATGATGTAAGGATCGCTTTTGTTACCCTCAACCAATGGCAAAAACCAGGGTTATTATATGAATTAGAAACCCTCATACTTCAAGCTACAAATCCTCCCTACAACGTTAAAATTCCCAGAGAACAATGACTCAGACTCTCAAGATCCAACACTTACCACCAGAAGCTATTCATTCGCTGATGACTTATTTACCTGACTATGTGAAAGTCGCTTTGATGGAAAAAGCTACGCAGCTAGAATGTTCTATGGAAGCTGCGATCGAAATGGCAATTGCTAGTTTTCTAGACTCAGAAGCTTTCAGCTTTGAAGATTGCCTATTATCGCAACGTCTTAAGGAATCAGAATTGGTAGAATTTCCCCAAAAGAAATAGGGTGCGATCGCCCATCATTAATCAAAAGAGCGATCGCCCTTCTTGCATCCGCGTTAATCTGCGTCCATCTGCGGTTAAAAAAGAGCGATCGCCCTTTCTAATAATTCAGAAGGGCGATCGCTCTTCAACTTCCGACCTAAAAAGTAAAGATTTATTCATTCTCATCAACATTATCAAAGATATCTTCGATGTCCCGTGTCCCGTGAATCACGCGCAAAATTTCTACCTCTGAGCCTATAAGACGGTAGAAAATTAGATATCTTCTAAAACCTTTAATAGCTTGTTGTCGCACATCGATTAAATTAGGATGAGCAAATTGACAGAGCTTTCCCATTTTTGGGATTTGGGCCAATTGTTTAAAGGTTTCTTCCGCCGCGACAAGAAAGCGATCGGAAGCATCCATGTTATCTTCCGCAATGTAAGTGGCTAATTCAATCAAGTCACGGATAACTTGCGGACGTTTTTGGAGGGAGGTCATTTTTCTTCGTGCAACCCCTGATTCTGGGAAATACGCGATCGCACAGCTTGACGAATCTCCATCCAATTTTCCTCAGTCATCGCCGTAGGATTTCCCGATTCCAAACCCTCTAATAACATCGCTTCCAAACGTTCTGAAGCTTTACGTTTTTGGTCTTGGCGAATTAACTCACGAAAATACTCGCTAGCTGTACTGTAACCACCTTGAGCTACCTGTGCTTCTATATAAGTTCGCATTGAGTCAGGTAGAGAAATATTCATGCTTGTCACGGGTATTACTTACCTCATTTAACTAGTTATTTTTAATATGGCAGATTTTGCCATCTTTTGTCAAGTCTCACAACCAGTAATTTTTTAATAAGAAATTGGGAAGAGCGATCGCCATTTCTTAGGATAATTCAGAAGGGCGATCTCTTCTGCTAAATTTATGATATAATTACCCATCAGTTACAGCTAGACTTGCCCACTTCTTTTAATATAAAGGAGTAAAGCCCGTGAAAATAGAAGAATTACTGCAAAGAAAAGGAATTATTCACCGCGATCCAGAAATTATGAGCGGTGTCCCCGTATTTGTGGGCAGCCGCGTCCCCTTAAAGACTTTTTTCGACTACCTCGAAGGTGAAAGCGGTTTCGCAGAATTTATTAATGATTTTCCTTACCTAGAAAGTCAGGCAATTAAAGTGCTAGAAAATCTAACTAAAATGATGCTCTCGCTAGAAAATCATTCAAATGCTTATACTGCTTGATGAAAATCTCGCTTAGTCAAAAACTCAAGCAACCTTTTTTAGACGAGGGTCATTCAATCAGCAATGTTTATGACATGGGGTGGAGAGGCCTAAAAGATAGGGAAATTCTGGAGAGATCGGAGAATCATCCTTTTGATGTTTTTATCACTGCTGATAAAAATCTTCCCTATCAACAAAATCTTGCAAGTCGTGTTATTACAATTGTGGTGTTAGATTCTAGCAGTACGAGGCCCGACCATCTAGTACCTTTAATGAGACAAGTTAGCACTATGATATCGTCGCTGCCAGCAGGTTCGGCAGTTCGCATTAATGATGCTGGGGATGTTGTTTCCATTAGTCCTTGAGGGAGATCCCTGTCGCCCTTTATCAACTATCCGAAAAGAGCGATCGCCCTTTCTAAGGATAATTCAGAAGGGCGATCGCCCGTTTTATAATCAAAAGGGCGATCGCTTCTACCAATCCTCATCCAAAACCAAACTTCCCCGAACTATGTCATCAGGTAACATCCTAACTGTCACAGATGTTCTCAATTTGCTTGTCAGTGGAATCGATAAAACTACCCTCGAAACAGAACTTACTGCTTCCGGTCGGATATCTACTCCAGCTAGAGGTGGTTCAAAAAGCGGTGCAGGTACAATTTGGACAAGCCCAAACACTCAATACAGTGTCAGAATTATGACTCAACCTGATGGTTCATCCTATGTTCGTGTTTACAATGGCCCAGGAGGAGGCGCACCCGCAGAACAACCCCTAAACACATCAGGAAAACCCGGAAGTCGTGGAGACACCCACTTTATTCTGCTCCCTTAATCCCATTTATTCGTCAGATTATGAACTTTCAACAAATTTGGCAACAATACGATTTTACCGAATCAGAATTGCTATCGATGGGGTGGCAATTTCCCTATGATTATGTCCTCAATCTCAACTACTATTGGCAACTAAATCCAACTAATTCTACTCCTGGAGTTGCTACGACAGACCAATTTTTAAACATTATCCTCAAAACCTGCATTCGACTTGACGTACAAATCAACCCAAATCCTGATGAGTTAGATCGAAAGCCTACAAACCTCGGCACAATCATCGGCTGGGGGCAAGTTACTCCCTCTCCTTGGTTGGAAACTCTATCCCTTTCTCCTAATGAGTGGGTGCATCTGTTCTTTGAAATGGGTGGAAATAACAAAATTGAAGCTCTTTGTCGATCGCTAGTTATCGAACAATTAGTCAAACAACCCTTAGCACTCAGTTCATAAAAGGAGATAAATACCATGTCATCCCCAGAACTAAACCTAGCCGATAACTGGGAATTCACAGAATTATGGGTAGAGAAGCTAAACTCTGGCTGTTAGAGGATGAATACGAACGAGTAGAACGTTGGTTACAATTGGAAGCAGCATGACCCCTATTTTTCGGAAAATGGGGAAGAGCGATCGCCCTTTCTCAGGACAATTCAGAAAGTAGATCGCTCATTTCTCCCCTATAATTCCAATCAATCCCTCTTTCAAAGACTGAATATCTACATCTTGAAGCCTTCCCAATTTTTTGAGAATCGGTTTTTTTTCAATTGTCGTAATAACTGGCTTAATCATAGAAGGTTTTAAAAGCCCAGCCGATCGCCAATCTGTGATGATAATATCACCGACTTTCGGACTACTGCTAACTTGACTTGTTATACCCATAAGAATGCGAGCGGGATATTCTGTATTATAAACGTCAGAACTAATCACCACTGCTGGACGTTTTTTATTGGTAGTTTGATCGGTAAAAGGAAACGGAACTAAAACCACATCACCAAAATTATAACTCGTCATACTCCGCGTCCTCTGGGTTATCCCAAATTTTAGCAAAAGCTGATTCTGAGAGTTTAGTCGCAGCATAAACGAGCTGACGAGCTTCACTTCGCGTTAATAGGAAGTCGATAAAATCTTCTAATACCGTGATTTTATCTGGCGGTAAACTGCGGATTTTTTCCATCAGCTTTGTTTCAGGGTTTTGGGCGACACTCATATTATCTCCCACTTTTTTAATTAAAAAGTAGCATATATTTGATATTTCGTCAATCGCTAGTTATCGAACAATTAGTCAAACAACCCTTAGCACTAAGTTAATAAGTACCGAAAAGAGCGATCGCCTCATAACTCTTGATTATTTCTTCTTTAAAAAGCTTGAAAATTACAAAGCAAACACAATTCTGAGAGCTAGATCGATTTTTAGTAAAACCTCTGGCTCAACTTCACCTCGGATATCCACCAAGCGAGAAAAATAATCTATAGGGCGCGTTTGCAAACAATCTGCAAGAGATTTTTTTGTTAATCTATTTGCTTCTGAAGGTTCAATCTCCACATTACTCCTAATCTTGGCTTTTTTTTCACTCCAAGCAGTAATTGGAACCACCTGAATTATGGGAACTCTCTCATTATAAGTATTGTTAGTCACAATAATGCAAGGTCTAATTTTTCCAGTTTCCGAACCCCTAGTAGGGTCTAGATTGACTTCAATAATTAGCCCCCGTTTCAGTTTTATTCCTTCGGCCATTCTTCTAAACCTAATTCCGCCAATTCCTGTAACTCTGTCTCTTCTGCATAGACTTCCGCATAGAGCATCGCCGATTCTTTCAACTGCTCGGTTTCTAACGCTAATTTCAACCGTTGAATCGCTATTCTAACCAATTCACTAGGATCTTTAAATCCATAGTTTTGACAGAGTTCTAAAAATTTTATCTGAGATTCATCTAGTTTAAATGTTTGCTCTTTCATAGTAAAAATACTAGGAAGGTTCGGGAAGTTAGTTGTGTCAAAAGCTGTTTTTATGAAGCCACTATTTATATGATAACATACATTCGTAGATAGTGCAAAAAAAATAGCAAGTATTAATAACACCCTATTCACCCCAAAACTATGAAAAAAATCATCGTTGGCATCATGGGCCCGGGCGATAGTGCCACACCAACAGACTTAGAAAACGCCTATCAACTCGGACAACTCATCGCCGAAGCAGGATGGATATTGCTAACTGGCGGTAGAAATGTCGGCGTCATGGATGCCGCCAACAAAGGAGCAAAATCAGCTAACGGTTTAACAGTCGGCATCCTTCCGGGAAATGACACTCGCGGCATTTCTGAAGCTGTAGATATTGCCATTGTCACCGATATGGGAAACGCCAGAAATAATATTAACATTCTTTCTTCAGATGTAATAATTGCTTGCGGTACGGGCACGGGGACGGCTTCGGAAATCGCCCTCGCTCTGAAAGCTAACAAACAAGTTATCTTGTTAAATCACAGCGCCGAAAGTCAACTTTTCTTTAAAAATTTAGCACAATTTAACATTTTTGTGGTAAACAATGCTGTAGAGGCTATGAATCAAGCTCGCGAAATCCTAGTAAATCCAAGATGAAATCCCAGATGAGACTAAGTAAATTCAACTTTTGTGCGATCGCAATTTTCCTGACTTTGGGCATTTTCGGCAGTACCAAAGCAGACGGAGGAATTGCACAGTTCAGTTTCAGCAACAAATCCACTCCTAAATTAGCACAAACCCTCCCTCCTCCTCCCCCTTCCGCCCAGCCTGTTACCGAACAAGAAGCGCCACCTATTCGCAGCGAATCCGTGCCCGATCAAATAGGTTTAGCAACCCATTTGCAGACCATCAAAGCTAGAATGTACGGTGCTTACTGGTGTCCTCACTGTCACACGCAACAAGAACTTTTTGGCAAAGAAGCATTTACCGCAATTACTTACATTGAGTGCGATCCCAGAGGCAAAGATGCTCAACCGGATTTGTGCAAAGCTGCCAATATTAAAGCTTATCCCACCTGGGAAATTCGAGGGAAATATTACACGGGCAGGCAATCTTTGGAAAAACTTGCTATTTTATCCGGTTATAAAGGCAGCAGCAATTTTCAGCCACAAGTTCCCTCTCCTTAAAAATATCTAACTGAAAAGGCAAACATTCTTAGCGACAGCACCGAAACTCACCTAAATCAAATGATTTCGGATTTTCGCCGTTTTACCTCGATCGCAAATCAATCTATGAATCTCAACAAAAAAATACTCATCTGTAACTGGCAATCAAGATAAATTAGTCAGGATAAGCTGTTCTGCATTTAAATTGTATGTTAAAAAACAATCAAACTCTTGTGGAGTGGGCGTCCCGCCCGCCCTGAATATACAATTTAAATGCGCGGCAGCTTAAAAGCTTCCAGATAAACCTGTAACAGTAATAATCGATCGGGCTGCATTCTCTGCGATCGCATCTATCATAACTATCATGCGGTGGCTAATCCTATCAAACACCATGACAAAACATTGCGCTCGACTCATTGCAAATTTTAATTATGTAGCATACAATTTAGTAGGGGTGAAATCAACCGCGAGATATCAACTCGCAACTCGCTCAAAAATCAAAAATCAATTGATCGAGTTGCGACCGCGATAAAATACTGAAAAGCTCGATTTTTGAGTACCCAAATCATCTTTAATAGCGTAGGATCGTAGGAATTTGAACATGAAACAGAATTTACTTAGCGTAGCTTTAAGTGCGATCGCCCTCCTATGTCTTCCCAGTTGCAGTACGACGACCAGCAGTGCCGCCACGACAACAGCGCCCACGACTGCGGCAACGCAAACCCAAACCTCGCTCAAAGTTGGGGGATCAAGCAGCACGTTGGGTCTGATTAAGGTGCTGCAAACCAACTACGAAGCTACCGCAAAAAACGTCAAAATTACCCAGCTAGAACCGGGGCAGTCCGAAAATATAATTGATGGGATTAAACAGACATTCGTCGATATAGGTGTAATCTCGAAAAAATTAAAGCCAGAAGAAAATGATGGCACCTTAGAGTCTCGTGAGGTTGCCCAGGATGCCCTTTTAGTTGCCACTCATCCCAGCGTCACAGGGGTGAAAAACCTCACGACTGAAGACCTCAAAGGCATTTATAGTGGCAGCATCACCAACTGGAAGGAACTCGGAGGAACCGATGCTAAAATTGTACTGCTCGATCGCCCAGAAGATGAATCTGCCAAGCGGCTCCTGCGCCAACATTACCTAGGAACAGATTTGAAGAATTCACCAGCAGCAATTGTATTTCGGAAAGAAGGGGAATTGATCGACGCAATTCAAAGCACTCCTTACAGCATCGGTACCTTTTCCCTAGCTCACGCCATTTCCAATAAACTACCTGTCAACCGCCTCAGCCTCAACGGGGTTGAACCAACACCAGAAAATGTCAAAGCGGGCAAGTATCCGATGGTTCGGACAATTTCAATTCTCTGGCACAAAAACCCGACCGAGGCTACTCAAGCGCTAATTCAATACATCTCTAGTCCGCCAGGAATCAACGCGATAGAGGAGTCTGGCTTTATTTCCGTGACCCAATCCGCCAAGGATTAAGAGCTGTGGCCATCCAATCCAGATACGCGCGGTTACCCGTTTCCGTCAAGTTGTTATCGCCTCTGTTGTTGGCATTTTTGAGTCTATGGACTGTCGGAACCTTGGGTTTTGGTTATTTTGCTAGAAACAATTTAGAACAGATGGCGCGAAAGGAGATCGTGGATCTGGCTAGTATGCTGCAGGAAACTCTAAAGCAAAGGCAAGAATCACTAAGTTTGAAAGCCCGTTCGGTGAGTGAGGATAATGATGTCATCAGAGCAGTAGCTGCGGGCGATCGCGCTTTATTACTGCGGACTGTATTACCAATCCAAGCTGGTTTTAAACTGGATTTGATCAGAATAGTTGACGCTGATGGTCAAGTCTTAGTGTCTTCACAGTTGGGAGCAATAAGACAGGCGACATTGCAGGATGCCTCTGTGAACCGTGCCGCCCGAACCGGACTAGAGTTATCGGGAGTTCTCCTGGCAGAAAACCCGGCTCCATCTTCCATGATTGGGTTAATATCAATCAAATCATCTCAAAAGATGCTAGCTGGTTTGGTTGCGGGATTAGCCATTGACGACACAGCGCTCCAGTCGATTCGCGGCGACACATCCATACATTTGGTGGCTGTTGACGGCGAGAGGGTGACGGCTGCTACTTTGCCACTTCCGCGCGATCGGTCTTGGCAATTTCCCCAGCCAGAGGCGTTGCCCACTAAGATCGGGATTGCCGGCGAAGCATACATGATCAAAACAATCGAGCTACAAGGTTTCGATGGGGCAACTCTCAAAATTGCTGTACTGCATTCTGCCAAGGAAATGGAGCAAGCAGAACAGCAGTTGTGGTTTGTGGTGGGTGGCTTTGGTCTATTGGGAAGTGTCCTGATCGCAGTTGTGACGATCGGAGGTTTCCGTATGACTCAAGCTCTGAGCCGTCGCATTCAAGGATTGACTAAGGCAACCCAGCAATTAGCCGCAGGCAATTTAGCCATTGGTATTCGGGTTGATAGTCAGGATGAAGTGGGGCTTTTAGCTCAGGGATTTAACAGTATGGCGGAGCAGCTTATAGCTCGCGATCGGCAACTGAACCAACAGGTGCAACAACTAGAGAGTACCCTTGAAGAACTGCACCGCACCCAGAGTCAGATGGTGCATCACGAAAAAATGTCGGCACTGGGGCAAATGGTGGCAGGGATAGCGCACGAAATCAACAACCCGGTCAGCTTTATCTACGGCAACCTGTCTCATCTCAACAATCACATCCATGACTTACTGCGATTACTAGATGCCTATAAAATAAACTATCCCAACCCGTCCCCATCACTTCAAGATGACCTAGAGGATGTGGATCTAAACTTCCTAAAAGAGGATCTCACTAAGATTCTTAAGTCGATGAAAGTGGGCAGCGCTCGCATTCGGGACATTGTGGTTTCGTTGCGTAGCTTTTCTCGTCTGGATCACGCGGAATTCAAGCCTGTCGATCTCCATGAAGGCATTGATGACACTTTGATGATTTTAGAACATCGCCTTCAAGCCAAGCCAGAACGCCCAACCATTGAAGTAGTCAGACAATATGGCGAGTTACCGTTGGTAGAATGCTATGCAGGTCAACTCAATCAGGTGTTTATGAACTTGCTATCAAATGCGATCGATGCTTTGGAAGAGAGCAATGAAGGACGTAGTTTTCAGGATATGGTTGACCAACCGAATCGGATTTGGATTAAGACTACCAAAACAAAAGAACAGTGGGTGCAGATTGCGATCGCCGATAACGGTACAGGTATTCCAGAGAAAGCGCGATTGCGCCTATTCGATCCCTTCTTCACTACTAAACCCGTAGGCAAGGGGACAGGATTAGGCTTATCCATTAGCTATCAGGTGGTGAAGGAAAAGCATGGAGGAAAACTCTGGTGTGATTCCACCCTGGGCGAAGGCACGAAGTTTGTGATTGAGATTCCCATAGATCGGACTCAGCCAACAAATACTTGAGAATCGGTTTTCAGTTTTTCGACTCACTGTCAACCGTCAACCGTCAATTGACAACTGTCTTCTCACTAAAATACTCTTCAACAATTTTCAAAATCCGCGAGGCTGCTAAACCGTCTCCAAAGGGATTAATGGCCATTGCCATTGCGTCGTAAGCTGTAGAATCACTGAGCAATTCTGCGGCGGCTGCGGTAATTGTATCAGAATTTGTACCGACAAGTTTAGCGGTTCCGGCGGAAATTGCTTCTGGTCTTTCTGTGGTTTCTCGCAATACTAAAACAGGCTTTCCCAAACTAGGTGCTTCTTCTTGCAGACCGCCGGAATCTGTTAAAATTAAATGACATCTCTGAATCGCTCCTACTAATTCTGCGTAATCTAAAGGTTCTGTTAAAAATACTCTTGGATGGTCGCCCAAAAGAGCTTGCAAAGGTTCTCTAACAGTGGGATTTCGGTGCAGGGGTAGCAGTAAAGCTGTGTCGGGAAATTTATCTAAGATTTGGAGAAATGCGTGAGCAATTCCTTGTAAGGGTTCGCCCCAATTTTCGCGGCGGTGAACTGTTGCTAAGATAGTGCGATATTTGCTCCAATCTAAATTGGGAATGTTGCATTCTGGTTCGCGTTTGGCTACTGACAGCAAAGCGTCGATGACTGTGTTGCCTGTCAGGTGAATTCCTCCCAAAACGCCCGATCGCCCTAAATTATCTTCAGCCAGCGCTGTCGGGGCAAAATGCAGCCGTGTGAGCTGAGATATCAACCGCCTGTTAGCCTCTTCGGGATAGGGATTGAACACGTCGTCTGTCCGCAATCCGGCTTCTACGTGACCTACGGGTATTTTCTGGTAAAATGCAGCCAAAGCAGCGGCAAAAGCTGTGGTTGTATCGCCCTGAACTAACACGATTTGGGGCTGCAACTCTTTAAACAAATCTTCTAAACCCTGCAAACTGCGGGAGGTAATATCTGTCAGGGTTTGCTGGTGCTGCATAATTGCTAAATCGCGATCGGCTTTTAGATCGAACATTCGCATTACTTGCTCGACCATTTCTCGGTGCTGACCGGTTAAAATTACTTGGGTGTCAAAGGTTGGCGAACTTTTGAACAGTTGAATTACTGGGGCTAGTTTAATCGCTTCCGGGCGAGTTCCTAAAACGATGCAAACGCGGTGTGTGGCTTCGGGCATGGTAAAATTAGATGTAAGTTGATTCATATTTCTTGGAACAGGCATCTTGCCTGTTTTTGGCCTTGGTGCAGGATATCAGTTTATCCTCACATCTTTCACCATTCTTAAGAACGGGCAAGATGCCCGTTCCACAAAAACTCAATTTTATTGTGAAACAGGCATCTTGCCTGTTCCTAAATAGGTAATTGACAATGATGCAATATCTCCGTTGATACCTATTTAGTTAATATTAAAACCAAATCGTAGATTTTTAATCGTTAATTTGTTATGCCCTATCGGTACATTTTATTTTACAAACCCTATGATGTTTTAACTCAATTCACTGACTACTCAGGGGAAGCTAAACGCAGCACTCTCAAAGATTATATTCCGATTCCTGATGTTTATGCCGTCGGTAGGCTCGATCGCGATAGTGAAGGTTTGTTGCTGCTAACCGATGACGGACAAATGCAGCACCGCCTCAGTGACCCGAAATTCGCTCATCCCCGCACTTACTGGGTGCAAGTGGAACGAATTCCCGATGCAAGTGCGATCGCCAGTTTGCAGACAGGTGTCACAATTCAAGATTATCGGACTCGATCGGCAAAAGTGCAATTATTGTTAGAAGAACCACCTTTGCCGCCCCGGGAACCGCCGATTCGATTTCGCAAAAACATACCGACAGCTTGGCTGGAAATGACCCTCACAGAAGGCCGCAACCGCCAAGTGCGCCGGATGACCGCAGCAGTAGGGTTTCCGACGCTGCGGCTGGTCAGGAGTGCGATCGGGCATTTGCGTCTGGAAGGTCTCAAACCCGGTGAATGGCGCGAACTAACTCAAGCTGATTTTAGATTTTAGATTTTAGATTGGGGAATTACAGTCAACAGTCAACAGTCAACAGTCAACAGTTAACTACTTTCGAGCCGGCAAAATAAAACTCTCCTTTCCATTCTTATCTTTTTGCACCTGAGCTCCCAACTTGACAAGAGCTTGTTTCGCCCTCATTCGCACCAACTTATCAGTTGTTTGAGCATAAACCGTGCTCCAAGCAGTAAACCGCACCGGCACGCTGTCGGGATCTCGGCGCAAATACTCAGCAGTTGCTCGAAACATCGGCGCCAATTTCGACCCTTCCGGGGTTTTTTCCGCCCACTCAGCGGCCATTTCGTGAGAGTTAATTGACTCGGGAATATCCCCCAACAGCAGCAACTCATCAAGACCTTTAGTTCGCCACACTATCCACGCTTGGGGATTAATTTGCGGCGAAAGGGCGCTAGTACCGCGCTCTATAAACTTAACAGCAGTTTCAGGCTTTCCCTGATAAAAAGAAATAGCTGTGGAAAGAAACAGGTAAATGTCAGCCCATCGCGGGTCGCGCCGCGTAACTATGTCAAAATAATCTTGGCTCAAATTGTAGCCCGTCACCTCTCGCGCTTCGTCGTCGCCAAAATACTGCAAAAATTTGAGAAATGTCCAATCTGCAATTAAATTATCAAACCCAAAACTAGGAATAGTTTTGAGCATTTTCAGCCGCAGGGCTTCTTGCTGGGCTTCTTGCTGCGCGGCTTGCTTGAAACTGGCAGCAGAAATTGCAGAGAGCGGCTTTTGCACCGTAGGAACAACTGGAGGCATCCCGCCCAACTGCCCGCTCGACTGCATGGTAACGACCCCCGCCAGCGCTGCTAGACCGATAAGTCCATTAATGAGCAGGCTCAACCACTTACGCGAAAATTGTTCGATTTTAGCTTCCACGGCACATTTAAATCCAAGTTTAAAATTAAGTTTATTGAAATAGAGTAATGATTGCTTGGCGATCGACTGTGAAGCTCGTTAAACTATTCACAGGGATGGTTGAGCCTCCACAACATAGTTTAAATGGTAGTTTGAGATTTTTTAGCAATCTAAAATCTCAAATCAAAAATCTAATTGAGCAAAATTCAATGAATCAAGCCCGCAGACGCTTTTCTAAGTTACAGGCAGCCCTGTTCAGTGGGGCGATGGCAACAACCGCTTCGATATCTTTACTCGTTCCCGGCCTGAGTCAATCAGTCCGCGCCGAGCTTCAAGATAGCCCCAAAGCTGTCTTAGACGAAGCTTGGCAAATTGTGAACCGAGAGTATGTTGATGGCAGCTTTAACAAGACTGACTGGCAAGTAACTCGCCAAGACTTGCTGAGCAAAAATTATACCTCTCGCGAAGCTGCCTACACTGCCCTCCGCAAAGCCCTAGAGAAATTAAACGACCCCTACACGCGCTTCATGGACCCGAAGCAGTACGAAGCGCTGACGAATCAAACCTCTGGGGAACTGACAGGGGTGGGGATGAGGCTCGAACAAGACGAGAAAACGAAAGCAATTACGGTAGTCGAGCCGATGGAAAATTCCCCGGCCCTGAAGGCAGGGATTCAAGCGGGCGATACGATTTTGGTGATTGACGGCAAAGCTACCAAAGGCATGACTGTCGCGGATGCGGCTCAGATAATTCGGGGCGCTGAAGGCACGAAAGTCACGCTGCGGATTGCTCGTGAGGGCAAAAGCGAGTTTGACATCACTCTGACTAGGGCCAGAATTGAGGTAGCAGCGGTTCGCTACAGCCTCAAGAATGAAGGCGGGGAGAAAGTCGGTTACATCCGCTTGCAAGAGTTTAGCTCCCACGCGGGCGAACAAATGCAGTCGGCGATTAAAAAGCTCTCGGATCAGAAAGTCGATGCTTTTGTGTTGGATTTGCGCGGCAATCCCGGCGGGTTGCTGCGAGTCAGCATTGATATCGCGCGGATGTGGATGAATACAGGGGCGATCGTCCGCACAGTCGATCGAGCCGGAGATTCTCAGGAAATGCGGACAAATCGCACTGCGATTACTGACAAGCCTTTGGTGGTGCTGGTGGACGACAACTCCGCGAGTGCTAGCGAGATTTTGGCTGGTGCTCTGAAGGACAACAAGCGCGCAACTGTGATGGGCGGCCAAACTTTTGGCAAAGCTTTAGTGCAGTCGGTGCATTCTTTGTCTGACGGTTCGGGATTGGCGGTGACGATCGCTCACTACTATACTCCCAACGGTACTGATATCAGCCACAAGGGCGTTACTCCCGATGTCAAAGTCGAAGTAACAGACGAACAAAAGCTGAAATTAGCCAACAAACCGACGCTGGTTGCGACTAAGGACGATCCTGTTTACGCGCAGGCGATCGCACTTTTGAAAACTAGCGCTGCGTCGGCCCGTCCCCTTGCTGGTAATGAGGCTCTTGTTCCTCAGAAATAGTTGAAATTGGCATTCATTTACAATTAGCTTTAAAACAAAACCCGCCGGCGCGGGTTTTTTTTTTGTAGATATCATATCAAATCCGGTGGCATCGAAATTGATATTACCAACAATCAGGACACGGCAGTGCCGTTTCCCTACAATTAATCGGGCGATCGTTACATCTTTCATCGATTTCGATGGATTATTTTCGGGTAGGGAAACGGCAATGCCGTGTCCTCCGTTGCTGTGTTGCCGAAATTGCCAATTGCTAGAAAATGGTTTGTAATAACAGCCAACTATTTAATCCTACTATAATACTAGCCACTAACCAAGCTACTGCTTTCAGCCAAAATGGATTCACAAACTCTCCCATTAAGCGGCGGTTTGAGGTAAACATTACCAAGGGAATTACCGCAAAGGGTAATTGCAAACTGAGAATCACTTGACTGAAAACCAGCAAATTAGTTGTACTGCCTTCACCGAAAAGGATAATTGAGATCAAAGCTGGTACAATTGCCACCAGTCGAGTCAGCAACCGCCGCAACCAAGGCCGCAGGCGAAAATTCAAAAACCCTTCCATCACAATCTGTCCTGCTAGAGTTGCAGTCAAGGTTGAGTTCTGCCCCGAAGCCAATAAAGCAAAGGCAAAAATTGCACTAGCAGAACCCACGCCCAGCACCGGAGAAAGCAGTTTGTAAGCATCTTGAATTTCAGCTACTTCTTGATAGCCCGAAAAGTGAAATGTTGCAGCAGACAATATCAGAATTGCTGAATTAATAAACAAAGCTATTGACAGCGCTACGGTAGAATCAATTGTGCTAAATTTAATTGCTTGCCATTTTTTATCGGAGGTTTCTTGCCAAGCACGAGTTTGCACGATCGACGAATGCAAGTAAAGATTGTGCGGCATCACAGTTGCCCCCAAAATACCAACCGCAATATAAAGCATTCCCTGATTTTGCAAAATCTCTAGCTTCGGAACATAACCGAGTAAAACTCCTCCGGCATCTGGTTTGGCAAAAATCATTTCGGCAATAAAACAACCGCCAATAATTGCAATAATCGTAATTACCAAAGCTTCTATATAACGAAAGCCTTTCCCTTGTAGAAATAACACCATTATCACATCTAGCGCAGTGATGCACACTCCCCAAACTAAGGGTATGCCAAATAGCAATTGCAGTCCGATCGCACTGCCAACAAGTTCAGCTAAATCGCAAGCAGAAATCGCAATTTCACAAAGTATCCACAGCAAAAAACTGACTCGCGGACTGAAATAATCTCGACAAGCTTGTGCCAAATCTCGTCCCGTTGCCACTCCCAAACGCACGCAGAGTGATTGCAGCAAAATTGCCATCAAATTAGATAGCAAAATCACACTTAATAGCGCATAGCCAAACTTTGCTCCCCCCGCCAAGTCAGTCGCCCAGTTTCCGGGGTCCATGTAACCCACTGAAACCAAATATCCAGGCCCTGCGTAAGCCAGCATCGTACGCCAGAAACCTTTGCTGTTGGGAACGGGGATGCTGCGGTGGACTTCAGGCAAGCTAGGCCTATTTTCCGAGTCAGTCATTGGTTTTACCGTTCAACACTTTTCATATTGTTTTCATAATCTCACAAATTCGGCTAAATTTCATCAGTCCTATGGCTCAAAATCCGGCGGAGTCAGCGTATATATTAAGTTGTGTATATTTTGAGATTGAACCGAGGTGCGCGCGATCGACTAAGATTAGGTCGATCGCCAAAAATCACCCTTGTCTGCGAATACTCTATTTCAAAACTCTAGTTGCATTGAAAATAGCTGCTAAAGCCACCCCAACATCCGCAAAAACTGCTTCCCACATTGTCGCTAAACCAAAAGCACCCAAAGCAATAAATATGCCTTTGACTAACATGGCAAAAATGATATTTTGCCAGACAATATTGTGAGTTTTTCGGGCAATTTTCATGGCTTCAGCTACCTTTGACGGTGCATCTGACATAATTACAACATCGGCAGTTTCGATCGCCGCATCCGAGCCCAAACCCCCCATCGCTATGCCAACATCAGCTCTAGCAAGCACTGGTGCATCATTAATTCCGTCCCCGACAAAGACAATTTTATCGCCTTTTCTAGATTGACCGATCAGTTTTTCGATCGCCTCGACTTTTCCTTCGGGTAATAACTCGGCTAAATAGGAATCTAAACCGAGCTTTTTCGCAACACTATCGGCTACAGCTTGATTATCTCCTGTGAGCATCACGATTCGCTCAACACCCAGTTTCTTGAGGTCGCGAATAGCCTGTACTGCGTCTTCCTTAAGCTCGTCAGCAATCAAAATATACCCAGCGTAGCGGTTGTCTACTGCTAAATGCACGATCGTACCTTCAGCATTGCAGACATCATGAGAAATGTTTTCTCGGTGCAGCAAACGGTCATTTCCCGCAAGCACAATTTGATTATTTAATTTTGCTCGGATGCCGTGTCCCGCTATTTCTTCGTAATCTTTCACATCCGATGAATCTATTTTTCCGCCGTAAGCTTCCAGAATAGATTTTGCGACTGGGTGATTGGATTGAGATTCTATTTTAGCCGCTATTGCCATTAACTCTGTTTGGGAAAAACCATTGCTAGGCACTATTTGTGCCACTTTAAAAACTCCTTTAGTTAGAGTTCCTGTTTTGTCCAAAACAACTGTCTTGACTGCTGTCAGCGTATCTAAAAAAGTCGAGCCTTTAACCAAAATACCGCGCTTGGCTGCACCGCCAATTCCCCCGAAGTATCCCAGAGGAATGCTAATCACCAATCCGCAAGGGCAGGAAATAACTAACAAGACTAAGGCGCGGTAAACCCACAAAAATCTGTCTGCATTAGTTGCTCCTGAAATCAACAAAGGCGGAATTAAAGCCACTGCTAGCGATGCAAATACTACAAAAGGCGTGTAGTAACTGGCAAATTTGGTGATAAATTTCTCAGTTTCAGCTTTTTTACTTCTGGCATTTTCTACTAATTCCAGAATTCGGGAGATTGAAGATTCGCCAAAGATTTTGGTAACTTTGACTGTGAGAACTCCTGTCTGGTTAATTGTTCCCGCTAAAACTGTTTCTCCAACTTTCACGGTTCGAGGTACTGATTCTCCAGTTAGTGCAGACGTGTCAATCTGAGAATTGCCGTCGATAATTTCACCGTCTAAGGGAATTTTTTCTCCCGGTTTGACAAGGATGATATCGCCGACAGCTACGGTTTCTGGCGAAACTTTTTTGATGTCGCCGTTGTCCTTGAGGTTGGCATAATCTGGGCGAATTTCTAAAAGCGATTTGATCGATTGACGCGATCGCCCGATCGCAAATTCTTGAAAAAGTTCTCCGATTTTGAAAAACAACATCACCCCGACTGCTTCAGGGAGTTTGTGAATAGCGACAGCGCCGAGTGTTGCTACAGTCATTAAGAAATTTTCATCAAACACTCGGCCTCGCAGAATGTTGCGGCCGGCGCTGGTTAAAACATTCCATCCGCTTAAAAGATAGGCTGGGATGAAAACCAGATATTCACCTATAGAATAGGGCGTGTTGTGCAGTTTTTCTTCAAAAATTAAACCGCCGACAAATAGTAGAACAACCGATATAACAGGAATCAATTCTTGCTTCAGGTTAAAATCTCCGTTCCCGTGGTCGTGGCCGTGGCCGTGGTCGTGGCCGTGGTCGTCGTGGTTATGATTCTCATGGCTGTGTTCGTGGTGGTCGTCGTGACTACAGCAGCCGGAATCGCTCGATTTGGCTTTTTGCATGGTGTTTCCTGGGTTTTTGCTTACGCCTGATAGTATGAATAGATGTTCATATTATATAGGAAAAAGACAATGTACTAGATTTTGAATTCAAAATCTAGCTATTTTTGAGAAAAATATTGTTAAGTTGGTAGGGAAGGTTACTAGGTATTAAGAGTAATAATTATTCTCAGTTGACGATTGAGAGAGAGAACGATTATCAGCGGCGGTTAGTTATTAATTAAGCCGTCGGATAAATTCTAAAGGCAAACCGTCTGTATCGGCAATAAAAGCTACTTCGTAAACATTTTGCCCGATCGCCTGTTGAGTCGGTTCTAACAAAACTTTCAAAGCTTGAAACTCGTTTGGTTGGTCTTTAGCAGCTTCCTCAAACCGCTCTTTCAGAGACTGCAACCAGCTAGGCAAGTCAGTTGTCGCCTCAGTTAAATCGAAAGATAAATGATAATATCCAACATAATGCTCGTCTCCGAAAGCATCCGGTGCGGGTTTTGGTTCCGGGATTTGAATTAGTTCGATGCGTCCGTTGAGACCTTCCATCCAACAGGCTAGGGTGTAACCTGTGGTAAAGCGATCGCTGACAGTAAATCCCAACTGTTCGTAAAAGGCGATCGCCCGGTGAATATTAGCAGTGCGAATCGAGGCGTGGTGCATTTGATTTTGTCAGTTGGCAGTTGATAGTTGTCAGTTGATAGTTGTCAGTTGATAGTTGTTATTAATCGGCCTTATGATTTGTTAATCATTAGTTACTTTATTTACTTATTACTGATAATTCCAGACTCAGGAATAAATTTAGTCTGTTAATTTCCTAATGACAACTGCCAACTGTCAACTGTCAACGGACAACTGTCAACGGACAACGGACAACGGACTATTCAAACAACCTAAAATAGGGATATCTAATCGGAACTCCCGGCTCTTTTTCCAAATCAAAATTAATCACTTCCCAGCAAGGTTCCTCCTGGGGCTCGGGGCTAAAATCCACAGGCAAACCGTACAGCCTCGGCCGCGGCGATTCCGACTGACCCCGCCAAGGCGTGCTGCGTTCCAAATAAGCGCTGATTAAGTCCCGATAGCGTTGAGCAACGATCACGCGAGTTGCTCGGTAGCCTTGAGTATAAAGTCGATCGAGCGCTTCGTGAATTTCAAACCGAATCCCGTCCGGGTGGGTGTGCTGGCGATACCATTCATCCTCCCAGCGGCGCCAGTGCCGCCCAGACTGAAGGTGAACTAAATCGCCCGTTTTTGGATCTGCCTCAAAAGCCCCGTGACGCGGACACAAATAGGTATCCGTGAGCGTTAGAGCCGGAATTGTTTGGCGACAGTGGGGACACTGAATTTCCGGGCCAAACATCGGGTATTGCAAGGCAACTTCAATCATTTATTTGCGTCCCAACATATTTTCTCTGCAAAAGTGCCAAATAGTCTTATTATATCGCGTATCAACAGTCAGTTAATCTGCTAGAAGTATAACGATCGACCAACAAATGAGCAATCTCCACAAACCTCTGCCTGCAATTCCTTCCTATTGGCCCTTGCCGGATCTCTCCCAAGCTGCTTTTGTGGCCCAAGGCGCTGTTGTCATCGGCAGGGTAGAGGTGGCTGCGGGCGCTAGTATCTGGTACGGGGCGGTGGTGCGGGGGGATGTAGAGCGAATTGCGATCGGCTCAACTACCAATATCCAAGATGGAGCAATTCTGCACGGCGATCCGGGGAAACCGACTGTTTTGGAAGATTTCGTGACAGTCGGACACCGAGCCGTGATTCACTCAGCTTACATTGAACGGGGTTGTTTGATCGGGATTGGGGCGATCGTCCTCGATGGAGTCAGGGTAGGAACAGGCTCTATCGTCGGTGCAGGGGCTGTTGTCACCAAAGACGTTCCCCCTCACACGCTAGTTGCGGGAGTGCCTGCCAAGCGCCTCCGGGATGTCTCTGAGGAAGAAGCTGCGGAGTTGGTGGAACACGCTAAACGTTACGAAAAGTTGGCTTTGGTACACGCGGGGAAAGGTTCTGATTTGGGATTTGATTAGTTGATACAATAAGATTTTTAGCAAAAAACTATTAGTTTCCAATGGCTTACACCGCGCAAAAAATCCTCACCTTTGAAACATTCCTCAATCGATATTGTGACAACTTCCGCGCTGAAAAAGCGCTGGTTTTAAGCGATCGGTAAGGGTCTAGAAAAAATTGTAGCACTTTTTCACGTATCAGATACTTCATCTCCTAAAACATTCGACTCAAAAAATCTCCACCATCGGACAAATGAGTCAATTCCAGAAGGAAGGATTGGATTTTTTTTGATGAAACCTGCCGCCCTTGACTCACAACCCTGCCATCAATCACTAAAGCTGGAGTACAGCGCAGTCTTAGTCGTTTCACTTCTTCAATATCTGCAATGCAGTTAACTTTTGCGGTGATGCCCAGTTTAGCGATCGCCGTTAAAACATTGTCTTCGAGAAAATGACAATTTTCGTGATGAGTGCCAATAATTTCAATGTCAAATGTATGCATTAGTAAGTTTCTCCAAACAGACATGGCGGAAGTTTATAATCGCAATTTAACGATGACAATAGTTGCTGAATTGTTGCTCCTAGTTTCATCGGTTGAACGGTTGGTGAAGAGTTCCCTTTGACGGTAGATACAAAAGATGAAACTAGGAGCAGTGGCATTTTCAGCGTTTAATCAGTTCTTCAGACTGACTAACTGATGGAGGAGAGAGAGGACAATTGATTGCCGTTGGAGTTAACGTGCAAATTGCTGCATCAGTTGTCTCGAAACAGTTTTCTTTACCAATTTTGTCCAGCAATCTGGTGCGTTCTAACAAGTTTTGAACTTCAGGTTGTAAGCCAGTCAAAAGGAGGCGACAGTCATGTCGTTTCAAATCGCGATAGATGTCTTCCAATGCCACGAGTCCAGTAGTGTCCATATTGGGTACAAACCGCATCCGCAAAATTAGATACTTCACTTCAGGTTCATCCCGCAGGAAGGTAACAAACCGCTCTGCTGCCCCAAAAAATACAGGCCCATCAACCCGATAAACGGCAATTTGTTTGCTCAATTCAAGGGGTACACCGGGCGGAAAGGCTTCTGTTTCGGGGATTTTCGCCAAATTGAGCTCGCTCATCCGCTTAATGAATAACGCCCCAGCAGCAATTAGCCCGACCTCCACCGCCAGCACCAAATCAAACAGAATGGTGACCATCCAAGTGAGCATCATGACGGCGAAGTCAGAGTAGGTTGCCCGCATCAGTAAGCCGATCGCTTCCCACTCAATCATCCGCACACTCGTCACCATCAAAATTCCTGCCAATGCTGCCAGGGGAACTTGAGCGGCTAAAGGTGCTAATGTCAAAACGATGATTGCCAGTGCAACCCCGTGAATGACTCCAGACAACCGGGTTTTGCCACCCGATCGCACATTCACTGCTGTACGGGCGATCGCTCCCGTTGCTGGAATACCGCCAAAGAATGGAACCACAATGTTTGCTAAGCCCTGACCAATCAGTTCGCGATCGCTGTTGTGTTTCTCGCTAACAGTCATACCATCGGCAACCACAGCAGATAGCAGCGATTCAATACTGCCCAATGCGGCTAAAGCTAATGCCGGATTAATCAATTCTCGGATCACCCTAAAATCATTAGCGTGGGGAATCCCTTGGGGCATCGGCAACGATTGTGGGATAGAACCAATGGTGGGAACATCGAGGTGAAAGAAAGAGGCGATCGCCGTTGCCAGCACCAACCCTACCAATGAACCCGGTATGGCAGTCGTAATCCTTGTCCAAAATAGCTTGGTCAGAATCACCACAGTTGCCAACCCGACTGCCTCTAGGTTTAATCCTTCCCAATGGGTAAGGGTTTGCCAGATGCCCGGTAAAAAATGTTCACTACGGGGCAACTGCAACCCAAAGAAATTATTCAATTGTCCGCAAAAAATAATCACAGCGATGCCGTTGGTAAAACCTGCTGTGACTGGATAGGGAATAAACTTGACCAGTCTACCTAGTTTGGCGACGCCCAGGGCAACTTGAATAATTCCTGCCATTACCCCGGCAATCCACACCTTCTCGATACCATATTGGGTGACAATCCCAATCAGGACTACCGCCATCGCTCCCGTGGGCCCTGTAATCTGCACCGGGGAACCACCAAATACCGCCGCCACGATGCCCGCCACAATTGCCGTGTAGAGTCCGGCTTTAGGTTCGACGCCACTGGCCACAGCAAACGCCAAGGCCAGAGGAAGGGCAACCACGGCAGCAGTCAGCCCACCAGTCAAATCACCTCGCCAATGAGCAAAGGTGCGATCGAACCAAAACCGCAGACCACCCATGAAACTGTTTGCTACTGTCATTTAGTTCCAAAAATCTCCTGATGTCTTTGAATTTCTATATCTGAGAATATTCAAAGTCTTGCATATAGATTAACACTCGTGCTAGATTGTGGCAACCAGCAATCCACCAGGGAATTTTTACCCCGCTGCTGCAATAGCCATCATCTACGAGGATTAACCCTCTGCGGTTGGTACTCGTAGAGAGTTAAAACTGGATCAAACATATATAAGTAGCTAGACAAAATTAATTACATAGTTTTCTCCAAATTCTTTCAGGATGTTTTCCACAGAGGTAACAAAAGTTCCCCAACTCTTGTAAGCAGATATCTCAATCCATTCATACTTAATAAACCGCCATAAAATTTCAATTAAATTTAATTCCGGAGAGTAAGAAGGTAACTCAAAAAGAGTAATATTACGTTGTTTCCACTCTTCAATTTTGTCAACAATAGCATCACTGGTATGAATAGAAGCTTGATCTGTGACAATCACCGTTGGCTTATGTACTGCGGGAAAAAAAGCATCAATACAGGCAATAACCACATCTGAATTAATAGTTTGAGATGAAATATAAGTTTCAAGATGGTTATTTCGATTCATGATTCCTAGTACATTCATTCGCTGACTACGACGACTAGGGATTGTTAAATATTCTCCGATATCCTGCCAGCCATAGGGGACACAAGGAATCAAACAAAATCCCGTTTCATCCAAGTAATATAAATCAATTTTACCCTCATCATCCAATCGCTTTAATTCTTCTAATTGTGCCTTTTTATCTTGATATTCCTGGGAGGGAGGCTTTCCTCCCACTCCTTTACGCATGCGATGCCAACTCATGTTCAGACTTTTTAGTATTCTTTGAATTGTTTTTATACTCGGATTTATCCCCCAGGCTTCTTGAACTTTTTGGCTAACATTTTTTAATTGTCTTGGTGATTGTTTAGTCCACTCTTTGATTTGGGCTTTTTGCGAAGAGTTAAATAGTGATTTAGCACCTCTTCCTGGTTTATTATAAAGTCCGATCATTCCTTCTAATTCCCACCGATTGAACCAGTTATAGAGTGTCTTATAACTTATTCTGAAAATATTCATTAACTCTCCTTTTTTTACTCCTTGCGAAGCTAATATGAGGCAATGTGCTCGTTGACGTACCTGATGATGTCGGCTTTGGCGATGAATTCGTTGTAGCAATTTAGACGAAAGAGGGTTTATTTCTCTGATAAACATCATATGAAACTGTAATTAACTCATAATTTTGCCGCAAATATCATTATACTATGTATTTGTGTAATTAATTCTGTCTGACTACTTACCGAGATGGGTTACATTGAACGACCTTTTGTGACATACTCCCGACGCCTATCTGAGTACAGATAAGGCACGGGCTTCGCAACCAATCCGGCTATTGCTTAGGAGGCGTTGCGCTTTAAGGACTGGATGACCCTCAGCCCTGCTTCTGATGTTGATTGCTGCATTATGGTCGCGGTCGAGACTGCACCCACAGTGAGGACAGTCATGCCAACGAATATGCAGTTTTTTAGGTACTTTCTCACCACAGGTGGAGCAATCTTGTGAGGTGTTATGGGCACATACGGTCACTACTAGCAAACCAGCATTTACGGCTTTGTTTGTCAGTATCAACAGGAAGCTTGACCACCCAGCATCCAACACAGATTTAGCCAACCTTGTACGAGCAAGTCCTTTTACATTTAAATCTTCATGAGCGATTACGTCATATTTCGACAGCAAATGATTAGCGGTATTGAAATGGAAATCTTTTCGCTTGTCTGCAACTTTCTTGTGTTGCTTCCCAAGTTGTTTGACGGCTTTCTGTCTACGGTTGCTTCCCTTTTTACGACGCGATACTCGTTTTTGAAGAACCCGCAAGCGCTTTTGAGCTTTCCGGTAGTGCTGAGGAATAGAAACCGTCTCACCGTCGGAAGTTGTCAAGAACTCCTTTAAACCAACATCAATTCCGGTGATTTTATCCGCATTAAAGTCTGGTTTAATTTCAGGAACGGTTTTGTCTTCTAAGGAAAGAGTCAAATAGTAACCATCAGCTTTCTTAGTGACAGATGCAGTTTTAATTTTGAATCCGCCAGGAATAGGACGATGCAAGACAACCTTAACTTTTCCGAACATCGGCAAGGCAATCTGATTACCTTGCAAACATCCTTCTTTTATCTGAGGATAGGTGAAAGTGCGATAACGATTACGCGCTTTAAACCGAGGCTTACCACTTCGTTTACCGTTGCTATCACCCTTGAGAAATCTGTCAAACGTTACTTTGACTCGCTTGACTACATCTTGGAGGACTTGAGAATAAATCTCGCTGTACCAAGGATGGGTTTTTTTTAGTTGTGGTAGCGTCTTTTTTTGAGAGTAATAGTCTGGGTTGTCGCGCAGTTCTGGTAGATGACAAACCAAAGGGCAAGCGTTAGCAGGAGAACGGTTTTGCTCAAACCAATTACATCTATCAGCCAACAAGTAATTGTACTGAGCGCACAACATTGACAACCACTTGTCAATTTCAATGAGTTGCTGTTTTGTTGGACGTAATCGGTATTGGTAAGCGGTTCTCATGGTTGCCCTCCTTGAGTCCTATGTTAGCATTATTGTGTTCGCATTGACAACACAACATGAAAAACAAAAACCTTCATATTCGACTATCCGAGAAAAGGATTAATAAACTTAGGGCTGTAGCTAGCGCTAGAGAAAAAACTATCACTCAGATGGTAGAAGAGTGGATCGATCGTCTATCCAATACATCTCTTGATTGACTTCGTACCTACGTCAATCCGCCTATCCATCCCGACGCCAATTTGAGTACAAATATAGCGCGGGGCTTCCGGCGAAGAAAGCTAAATGGAACTGAAGATTCATGTCGGCGTTGGTGCGTTGTCCGCCTTCTCCCTAATTTCCAAAACATTGTTCTTGCTCGATATTTTTCTCGTACAGATGCGAGCGCCCATCTGCAATTTCTGAGGCGATCGCGACCGACGGCATTTTATGCTGTCATATTCGATTTTATTCCTAATTAAAGTGCGATCGAGTGGCACAGCAGCTTGTTTTTTGTAGAGTAGCAAAGACAATGAATATTAAAATTTTTGATGTCGATCGTGGCTTTTGCTCTGCCATTGAAGCCGATGACTATCGTACAGCCCCGATTGACTGTGGCTACAGTTTTCGCAATAATTTTCGACCGAGCTGGTATTTTCTAAATCATCGAACCCGTCACCTCGATTACTTAATCGTACCCGCTTACACCGAAGAGCATTTAAAAGGCTTCTCTGATTTAACGAGTCATTTATTGGAACATAATTTTTCGATTGATTATTTGATTGCTAATCCATCAATTGATGCAAATAGTGTTTCTGAGTTAGCCGTTCGGAATCCCGGCACGGGGAAAGAGATAAAACTATTAAACAAACTTTATAATGGGCAGACAAATGTAGATCAAATGATTCATCTAGGGGATGTGACTATTTCTTTTTTCTGCAACCAGTATCCAGAGTTTCTTGACGTTCATAATCGCAGCCTAGTTACCTTCCTGTATGCTCGGGATGTCAATACGATCTTTCCCGGTAATTTGAAGACACAAGGGTGGCGCGGTTTATTGCGAAATCCTAAATTTCGCGATCGACTTCGCCAAGTCAACCTATTTGTCGCTTCCAATCACGGACAAGAAGATGGTTACTGCCCAGAAGTATTCAACTATTGCAGCCCCGATCTGATTATCATCCCTAACCACGTTCATCAGCCGCTTGGGGCCGACCGCATCCGTCAGTATGAACGTCATGCCAGGGGTTTGTGGACAACCTTCGGTAAGCAACGAGTGTTAACCACCGGCGATGCCAGAACCATCACGATCGATCGACCGCCAAGTGAATCACTACAGGTAATTACTCAAAAGCACAAAGTCTATTCTATCAGAATCAATAGAAATCGATACCTTAACGCCCCCCGGATTACTCCAGACGGTCACTTGTATGACAGAACATCAGAATGTTAAGATGACCCAAAAAGCTTTAAGAATACTTAGGTAATAGAATGGCATTGAAACCCAGCGATTTTAAAGCAGACCTGTTCAAGGTGTTGTCTAATCCAGTGCGGATTCAGATTCTAGATACCCTGCGAACACGAGAGCGCAGCGTCAACGATATCGCTGACTGGCTGGAAATAGAGCCTTCGTCTATCTCTCAGCAATTAGCCGTGTTACGAAGCAGGAATTTGGTGACAAGTCGCAAACAAGGCAACTTTGTGTTCTATTCCATTCGTGACCGGGCTATTTTCAAGATTTTGGATGCCGCGTTAGAAGTATTTAACAACCATCTGGTTGACGTGCGAGATGCCCTGGAACAGTTGCAATAAGAACTAAGGGCTGGTTTATAGAAATCAAGGTTTTGCCAATAGACATCTCCAACAAATAATCTCAAGCTTTTTATAGACGTAGGGCGTAGGCAGAGGTGATCTGGGCGCAATATCTTATTTTTCCAAGATGTCGATCGCTGATTATATTCTGCCCCGATAAAGTGGCTTGCTGCAATCTAAAATCTAAAATCTAAATCAGAAACTGGGTTTTTTGTGTAAGTCCTATATATACTATTAAAGCCCTGCCGGAATCGCACCGATCGCCCTTGCCACTAACACCTATCATGAACGATCGCACATCTCATCCAAACATCCCCCCGCACACCTGGAAACGTCCCATCGGCCAGGGTTGGGACAATCCCTACACAGTACGCTACGCAAGCAATCTCGACGACGGCCCCTGGCACGGAATGCCTCTGGGCGGGTTCGGTGCCGGGTGCATCGGGCGATCGTCCCGCGGCGACTTCAACCTCTGGCACATCGACGGCGGCGAGCACATTTTTCGCAGTTTGCCCGCTTGTCAGTTCAGCGTTTTTGAAGAAACTCAAGGCAAGAAACAAGCTTTTGCACTGTCCACTGAACCGCCTACCGATGGCAGTTTGTCGAGTTGGAAATGGTATCCAAAAGAAGGAAGAACAGAAGAGTCTAACTCTGGGAGTTATCATGCTTTGTATCCGCGCAGTTGGTTTGTTTATGAAAATGTGTTTAAAACTCAATTAAGCTGCGAGCAATTTTCACCAATAGTACCTCATAACTATCAAGAAAGCAGTTACCCAGTCGCCATGTTTGAATGGGTGGCGCACAATCCTACAGATGCGCCGATTACTCTCAGCATCATGCTGACTTGGGAGAATATTGTCGGTTGGTTTACTAATGCCAATAAGTCGCCGGAAGTGATGGTGCGAGATGATGGCAGTCCATTTTATGATTATCAATCCCGGTGGGGAGAAAGTGGCGGAAATTTGAATTTGTTGGTGGAAGATTTTCACCGGATCGGTTGCGTGATGACGCGGTTGACTGCTGATGGCGAACCGCAAGAGGGGGATGGACAATGGGCGATCGCAACTATTACTAATCCGGCAGTAGAAGTATTCTATCAAACTCGCTGGAACCCGGCGGGGAATGGCGAGGATATTTGGCGACACTTTTCTGCTGAAGGTTTGTTGTTGGATGACAAAGACGAGACAGCAGCAGCAGCAGGGGAACAGTTGGCTTGTGCGATCGCAGTTCGCTTTACTATTCGACCGGGAAAAACTCGCAAAATCCCCTTTATTATAGCTTGGGATTTGCCCGTTACTGAGTTTGCATCGGGAGTTTGGTATTACCGCCGCTATACGGATTTCTTCGGGCGCAACGGCAAAAATGCTTGGCCGATTATTCGGACGGCGATGAAGCATTCGGATACTTGGCGCGAAAATATTGAAGCTTGGCAAAAACCCATTTTAGAACGGAAAGATTTGTCAGACAGTTTCAAAATGGCTTTGTTTAACGAGTTGTATATCCTAACTGACGGCGGTACGCTTTGGAGTGCGGCTGACGAACGCGATCCGAAGGGTCAATTTGGAGTTTTGGAGTGCATTGATTACCGCTGGTACGAAAGTTTAGACGTGCGTCTTTACGGTTCTTTTGCTTTGTTGATGCTGTGGCCGGAATTAGAAAAATCGGTAATTATAGCTTTTGCACGGGCAATTTCTGCGGGTGACGATACGCCTAGAATTGTGGGCTGGAATCAAGCATCGGCTATTAGAAAATCTGTCGGTGCGACGCCGCACGATTTAGGTGCTCCTAACGAACATCCTTGGGAGAAAACGAATTATACTAGCTATCAAGATTGCAATTTGTGGAAAGATTTGCCTTGCGATTTTGTGTTGCAGGTTTATCGGGATTTCTTGTTGACTGGTGGCAAAGATTGTGAGTTTTTGCAAGAGTGTTGGCCGGCAATTGTTGAGGCTTTGGCTTATCTGAAAACTTTTGATGAGGATGGGGACGGAATTCCTGAGAATTCGGGAGCACCGGATCAGACGTTTGATGATTGGCAAATGCGGGGGATAAGTGCGTATTGCGGGGGTTTGTGGTTGGCGGCGCTGGAGGCTGCGATCGCGATCGGCGAAATCCTAGAAGATGCTGCGCCGGAGATAATTCCTAACCCCCAAGAGAAGATTGCATTATATCACAGTTGGCTGCTACAAGCAAGACCTAGCTATCAAGAAAAACTGTGGAACGGTCAATATTACCGTTTGGACAGCGAGAGTAATTCGGAAGTAGTGATGGCAGACCAATTGTGCGGTCAGTTTTACGCGAAACTGTTAGGATTGCCGGATATTGTGCCGCCAGAATGTGCAGTTAGCGCGTTAGAAACTGTGTACGAATCTTGCTTTTTGAAGTTCAACGATGGCGAGTTCGGTGCGGCGAATGGGGTGATGCTGAACGGTTCGCCGGAAAATCCGAATGCGACTCATCCTTTGGAAGTTTGGACGGGGATTAATTTTGGGTTGGCGGCTTTTTTGGTACAGATGGGAATGGAGGAGAAAGCGTTTAAATTGACGGATGCGGTGGTGAAGCAGATTTATGAGAATGGGTTGCAGTTTCGGACGCCGGAAGCGATTACGGCGGCGGGGACTTTTCGGGCGAGTCACTATTTGCGGCCGATGGCTATTTGGGCGATTTATGGGGTGTTGACTGGTTTTGAAAGATGAAATAAAAAGCAGCGCAAATCTTGTTAGGTACGGTATAATGGCAGTTAAGTAATGCTGTGATTCTTATTTAAACAATTGCCTGCCAAAGATGCTTTTCACGATGCTGTTAAATCCGGCCTACAGAAAGAAGGGTGGGTGATTACTCACGATCCTCTCTTTCTGCGGGTGGGTGGGGTTGAAATGTACGTCGATCTAGCGGCGGAAAAATTGATTGCGGCGGAAAAAAATGGACAAAAAATTGCAGTTGAGATTAAGAGTTTTTTAGCAACTTCAAATATTTCTGAGTTTCATACTGCTGTCGGTCAATTTTTAAATTATCGTTTAGCTTTAGAGGAAGAAGAACCGGAAAGAAAATTATATTTAGCAGTTCCGCAAGATATTTATCGCTCTTTTTTCAGCTTGCCATTTATTGAGCGTGTTATCAAGCGCTATCAACTTGAGATCATAGTTTATAATCCTGACGGGGAGGCGATCGTCCAATGGCCAACATAGAAGTCTATCGCGAGTATGTTCAAGCAATTCTGAAGAAGTATGAAAGCTATCAGTCAGAAAATGACCCGATCGCATCTCAAATCATTTTTGATACGGAACGGGATCATTATCAATTAGTCCATGTGGGGTGGCGTGATTGGCGTCGTTACTACGGCTGTGTCGTACATATTGATATCCAGGATGGTAAAATCTGGATACAGCATGATGGGACGGAGATCGGCGTTGCTAATGAGTTGGTTGATTTGGGTGTGCCGAAGCAGGATATCGTTTTGGCGTTTCAAGCGCCTTATAAACGAAAGTATACCGAATTTGCGATCGGTTGATTCAACTTGCTTATGAATTCTGTGTTAAAAAAGTATGGCGTTAGTGTTGAGTTTCCTGATGTCAGCGGTGCAGAACACTTGGAAATGCTGCAAATTCGCGATCGCCTTGCAGAAATTGAGTCTGACTTGAGTGAAGCAGAAAAGACATTGCTCATCAAGGGCGATCGCCAATTAATTGAAAAGGTAAACGATTTTTATCAGGAATTGTCGGGCTTTGTTAATTTAGCTGACATCAGAAAAGCTCAAGCTATTCCTCTATTTCATTGTTCCAGAGGCTGAGGGAAGTTAGGTTGGTCAAAGATTTCAAGGGTATAGTGTCTGATATTTTATTGAAACTGAGGTCAAGGGAAGTTAGTTTAGTCAGAGATGCCAGAGGTGTAATATCTGATATTTCCTCGCCGACAAGGTAGAGTTCACCTAGACTTGAAAGGTTGTCATTAACTCGTGCGCACTCATTAGTTGCAGCTTGACCCAACAACGCATCAACAGTAATTCTAGCCCCTGGGTTCAAAGTAGCTTTATTAACACACCACTCGGTAAAAGTTTTGTAGTTTGCTGTCGGTGTTTGCTGGGCGACAGCCTCCGGCAATCTGTCGCTGCCAAGAATTAGAATTAAAGACAGACTGAAGATGATACACTGCCAAGCATACTGCTGCGCAATTAGAGACAAATTCCTGTTGTCTAAAAGCTTTTTCAACATTTTGCAAATCTCTCAATTTTTATCGAAAATCCCTGAGTGAATTCATGATAGCATCGCTTATGCGGGTGAAGAAGGACTGAAGTCCTCACTACGAACCAAAGTCAATTACGATGAAATCTTGTTGTGTGATGAGATTAGCTGGTACGCCGTTGAGGGTAGCTAAGATTTGATTTGTGTTGGCAATTTTGATTAAAGTTGCACCGCCGTCTTGAACTATGCTGAGTCGATCGCCCTTTAAACCTCCCATTAAAATAAATACATCCTCACCGGGCGTAAAATCAGCAATGACATCGCCACCATCCCCCGCAGCCAAGCAAAAGTAATCGCGCCCGCTTCCGCCAATCAAAGTATCGTCACCCTTGCCGCCGTACAGAGTATCGCTACCATCACCGCCGCACAATTTATCCGCATCTTCATTGCCAAAAATTAGATCGTTGCCACTTCCGCCGCACAAATAATCTTTTTGACTGCTAGCATCCGTCGCAATATTGTCAATATCTCCGAAAATCGTATCGTCGCCGTCGCCGCCGCAGATGGTGTCACTTCCCAAATCTCCAAACACCAAATCATTGCCAGAATCGCCGCAAATTATATCGTTATCTTTGCCGCCGCGTAAGGTATCATTGTCCTCGCCCCCAGCAAGAGTATCTTTGCTTTCTTGCCCGTATAAAAGGTCGTTGCCGTTATGGCCAAAAAGCAAATCTTTTCCTGTAAAGTCGCCGTCAGACGCATCAGAAGTGCCGCCAAATAAACTGTCATTACCTTCATCGCCAAGCAGGGTATCGTTGCCTTTGTCGCCCCAAATTACGTCATTATCTTTGCCTGCGATCGCCAAATCACGATCTTTACCCGCATAAATAATGTCATTCCCAGCGTGACCGACGAGATAGTCGTTATTTTCGTTGCCAAATATGGTGTCGCTGTCTGTATCTGCACCGACAGGGATGCTGCTAGGAAAGCCACCGTAAATATTGTCGCTGCCGAGTAAGCCAATTAGCAAGTCACTGCCGTTGAAACCGTTGATGCTGTCGTTAAGATTGCTGCCGGTTAATGTATCTTTGCCGTCACTATCGCTGAGAGTATTTTGAGTAATATTGGGTGCGGGGATGGAAGTGCGATCGGGTAAAATAGTTCGATCGCACTTACAGTCTTCCGAAGCAGCAGGAATTAGCGCAGGTTTGGGGGTTTCGGTTATTGGAGATGCGGTTTGGGCGATCGAATTCTGATTGGCGATCGGCGTTTCTCCCGGCGTCTGCGTCGAAATTGGAGTTTCCGCAGGCGTCGGAATTGGAGTTTCCGCAGGCGTTGGTGTCTGCGTCGAAATTGGAATTTCCGCAGTCGGAATTGGCGTCGGAATTAGAGTTTCCGTAACTATCGGAGTTGGCGTCGGAGTTGGTGTCGGAGTTGGAATTTCCGCAGTAGGAATTGATGTCGGAATTGGTGTCGGAATTGGCGTCGCAGTCGGATTTGGTGTCGGAATTGGTCTCGGAATTGAAGTTTCCGCATGAGTCGGAGTTGGCGTCGGCCTGGAAATTGGAGTTTCCGCAGGCGTTGGAGTTGGCGTCGGCCTGGAAATTGGAGTTTCCGCAGGCGTTGGAGTCGGTGTCGGAGTTGGAATTGGAGTTTCCGCAGGAGTTGGTGTTGGCGTCGGTGTGGGAGTTGGAATTGGAGTTTCCGCAGGAGTTGGTGTTGGCGTCGGTGTGGGAGTTGGAATTGGAGTTTGCGCAGGTGTCAGAATTGGAATTTCCGCAGGCGTCGGAGTCGGTGTCGGAATTGGAGTCGGTGTCGGAATTGGAGTTTGCGCAGGCGTCGGAGTCGGTGTCGGAATTGGAGTTTCCGCAGGTGTCGGAATTGGCGTCGGAATTGGAGTTTCCGCAGGTGTCGGAGTTGTATCTACAATAGTCAAAATCGCACTAGAAATCGCTCCCAAATCGGCTCCGCTAGTGGGATTATTAAGACTTAAATTAACAGTTTCCTTGTCTTCAATTGCCAAATCCTCAACAATTGGAATCGTGAAACTTTGAGCAGTTTCCCCACTTCCAAAATTTAATGTTCCCGATGTCTGGTTATAGTCACTACCAGCATTAGCAGTGCCGTTACTTGTGCTGTAACTGACAGCAGCAGCCACATTAGCATCTGTGCGAGTAACGGTAATTGTGGCAAAACTACCGTTTTCATTAACGCTGTAGTTGGCGTTGCTGAAGTTAAATGTGCCTGGATTGGTGAGGTTGATAATGAAAGTTTGATTTGCCGAAGTATCGACACCGCCGTTAGCTGTACCGCCACTGTCTGTCAAATTTAGAGTAATAGTAGCACTGCCGATCGCACCTGTTGCGGGCGTAAAAGTCAGTTGTCCCAAAGAGTCGATCGCAGGTTGTACGCTAAACAAAGCAGCATTGTCATTCCCGACTACTTGGAAAGCCACAGTTTGTCCCGATTCGTTGGCCGGGCCTGGAGAAATCGCAGTCGCCCATCCGGGGATGGTTTGCGGGCCGGAGTTGCGGTTGAGAGTGCGATCGACCCCTTTGACAAACGAGGGTGCATCGTTGACTGGATTAACTGCGATCGCCGATGTTATCGCATTAGTGCTAAACGGCGTTGTTCCCCCAGTAACAGAAGCGTTGACACCAGCTGTACCGCTAGCGACTCCGTTACTTCCATCCCATGCCCGAAAAGTAATTGTCGGTTCGCTTCCAGGGGTGCTGTAATAGTCCGGGTTGGGTACAAAGCGGACTCTCGGATTCGATCGATTTTGCAAGAAAACCTGCGTTAGGTTGATATTAGCCTTCGCCTCAGTAGTATTGTCGCCGAGGAATAGAAAGTTAGGAGTTTCGTAAGGGTCGATCGCACCTGCAAAGGCAGAATAATCTCGCAGCGGGCCTCTTAATTCGGGAATCCCGCCAAACATCGGGCTGCCGTCGTTAACCTCGCTAAAAAGAGAGTAACTGTCACCTTGAACGCTGAGAGTGTAGTTAGTAGTGCGATTGGTGTTGTAAGCAATATTTTCGGCAGGCAGAAATAAGCCGTTGGCTTGCCCGCCTGGATTGGGAGTAATGCCGTCTCCTTTTGCAAATATCCTGCCGGAACTTGCAGATAGCTGTTGGAAACCAATTTCAATTGCTTTGCGATCGCTGGTAACAACAACCATACTAAAACCCGCTTCATTTGGATTACTTCGCGATTCTGAAATAATTTGAAGATTAAAAGATATTTCAAATCCAACACTGACAGAACCTGCATTGCGATCGAGTACGGGAAATGACGGATTTAAAGGAGTTCCTAAAGCCGTGTGGCTGCTGTATCCAGCATAGATACTCTCGGTAGCAGTGCTGTTTAAATTAGCTCCATTACCACTAAATATTTCTGAAGCAGTAGAAGTAGGAGAAGCCGTATTTAAGTTTGTCAAATCCAGCCAACCTTGAGGACTGGGAGTATTGCCAACTAAGCCATTATAAAGAAAAGTCGGGCCGAGTACAGTTGCTGAACTATCAGAAACTGTGCCGAAATTCGTCCAACTATTGCCGCCGTTTGTTGAGAATTGCCAATTGCCGTTAGTATTGTCAACTCCCGTGACTGCCATACCAAAAGGATATCCATTAGGATCGCTTACCACATCGTAAAGATAGGCATAAATATTAATTCCCCTATTATTTGCGTTGGGCAAGTCTTCCCTCATGAATAATGGTATGGGATAGACAGAAGTATCCAAAATAGGAGCGCCGTTTGCCTCCTGGTTGCGGAGGCTGTTAATATAAATAGTGTTAATTCCGCCGTTGGGCAAACCGATAGAACCCGGACTGTTGACAGCATAATTAGCAGTTTTGTTGACCCCGCCAAGAGCGCTGGAAAACTCGACAGTGCCACCGTTGTTCGGTGCTGGAATTTGCACCTTAGCTGCACTGCCGAATGCTCCGTGGGTTCCCAATGTCCTCCAGGCGATCGAATCTACTGTATCGGTAGTTGTAGTGCTAGCATTATCAATATAAACAACATCTGAAGCTGCCAAATCCCCATCAAAATTCCCCGCTGGGAGCAGCTTTGTCAAAAATCCACCTTCGGGACTCAATCGAATGTTCCAATCGTTATTTGTTCCCGACGGTATGGGGTTGTAGCCTATCTCTTGATTAGCAGGCGAACCGCCGATCGCAATTATTGTTCCTGCTTTAAACACAGGAGCAATATTTGCCATATTAGTAAATCTGTAAGCAGAATATTTTGCTAATGTTGTAGTTGTGGAATCCCCCACAAAATAGCTCTGAAGCTGAGTTGCACTTATATCTTCTGTCAGCAGTAACTCTACATATTCGTTGCCTGTAATATCTCCAGTAGCGCGCTGGAATTCGTTAATAATTATCTGTCTCATCTAGATGCACCTAAATTTGAGATGATTATGTGTTTTTAGTCAACTGCTGTCACTTTTTTACAAACACTATAATTTAATTTGCGTAATTATACTGTCAGTAGTGTTTCAGTATTATTGGCTAATTCCGGTAAAAATTAGTACGAAAATAATATCTTGACAGCTTAGCAGTGTCAAGCAAAAGCTTGTATTATTGTCGATCGCACTCTTGGACGCAAAAAATGATTTGATATCAATTCCGGCTGCACCGGAATGATATAGAGGACACCGCGAGTGCCTAAGTCCCTACAATTGATCGTGGTAGGG